>CAZSUE010000114.1:0-4650 GCA_964609045.1 uncultured archaeon
GCGGCGAGACCGTTGGGTCGCAGAGGTCGGGCGGGGTGTTGACCCAGACCGAGAACGGTGCAACGATCGAGTTATGATCGTACCCATCGTAGGTACGGTATTCGAACGCATGCACGCCCCGCGCCAGCGTCAGCGTGGTAGTGTAGGTTCGGTTCAACGTGGAACGCGTATCGGCACCGCGCCGAGCGGGACTTCGCTCCAGTGGCTGCATGGTACGATTCTCGCCATCGACATCAAGAGAGACATACCGCGGCTCATCGCCGTCGGCGTCCTCGTAGCGGATCGTAAAGGTGAACACCGTGCTGCTGTTCCCAAAGCGCGGTGTGACCGTCGGCAGTTCCAATCTGGGGAGATGGTTGGCGATGACGCTCACCTCCGCCACCGCCCATGCGTTGCCGTCGGCCGTGGTGCAGTTCACCGTCCAGTTCCCCACTGCGCCCGCGATATAGGTGCCGTTGGTGACGACGCCGGCGGGGTCGCTCGTCGACCACATCGGTCTCCAGCTCACATTCAAATTCCCGTGCCGATCCCGGCCGGCGGCATCGATCTCCAACCGATCGCCGATCCGACCGTGCCAGCTCGACGGCCACAGCTCGATGACCGAGACCGCACCCGGGACCAGTCGCACCGTGGTCGCGTTCGTCAGAGTCGGGAACCCCACGGCGCCCACCATTACCGAATATTCGCCCGGGACGGTACCAGCGGTATAGGTGACATTGTACCCGCTCTGCAGGATCGAACCACCGCTGGCCAACCAGCTCGGCGTCCAGCTCCAGTTCGCGTTGCCGTAGCTATCGTACCCCGTAACGTTGTATGGATGACCCGCCGTACCTACGGTGTAGCGTACTGCATGCGGCGACCACTGCGCACAGTGGACCATACTCACAGTGGTTGGCGTCACCAGCACCGGTCCGGACCAGTTCGTGAGCCCCTGGCACTGGACGGTCAGGTTCCAGCGATCGCCGGCCACGGTGCCTGGTCGGAAGCAAACCGATACGAACCCGTCGCGGTCGGCGGTGAGCGTACTGGCGCCGATGAACGAAGCGAAACCCTCGTTCTCGATCGGACCGAACGGCGCAAATGCGAAGCTGACATTCGCTTCTGCCACCGGGAGCGCATGGGAGCGATTCCAGCACTGCACGGTGAGCGTCAGCTCCTCACCTGCTTGGACGGCGGTCCTCTGCTGCGCAGGGTCGAATATGAGCCGGTCCAGTACCGGTTCGACCAGCGTTACGACGATACTGGTACAAACCGAGGAATTCATCTCGACCGAACAGCTGATCCTAACGAGCCCCGCTTCAGCTCCGGCGGTATAGTTCGCATACCGCCCGTCGGCGACCAGCGCGCTGTTCTCGCCCGTATCGTTCGTCGACCAGACCGCCGCCCAGCTATCATTGCGGTTGCCGTATTCATCGTAGCCGGTGGCGATAAAGAGATGTGGGCCGCTCCCGACGAGGTACTGCAGCGAGGGGTCCACAGCGGCGATATCAATGGCGCGCACCGGCCCGGGGCGGAGGATGAGCGTGACCACCGCGTCGGTCGCGCCCCACTGCGTGTTCGCCGTGGTATTTCTCGCCCGGACCGAGAAGGTGCCGCTGACGGTGCCCGTATCCACCGTCACGCCGTCACCGCTCTCCTCTATGAACGCAGCGTTCGTGACGTTTGCGTCCAGGACCCACACACAATCCAGCGGTCCGATATAATCACCGTAGGTCCAGTTATAGGCCGAGACATTGAGCGCGATGGTGCTGTTCAGCGCCGTGCGGTGTGCAGCGACCGGTGCGCCGCCAGGTGAGTCGGTGAGCGCGTAGTGGTCCACTGTCCAGACCCGGTATGCGAGGTGGTACGCATCGGTCGCCGACGGCGCGTTCGACGCGGTCGCGTTCAACAGGAGCGTCGCGGCTTCGCCGTAGGACTGACCGGCGGGTGCGGTCATATTGATCACCACTTGGACCACTTCACCAGCGTCCATTGTCGCAATATGGCCGGTTTCGAGCGCACCGGTGATATCGGTATACGCCGTGGTGTCCGGTCGATAGAGCGCGGCGGTAAGGTCCCACCCTGCCGCACCCGCAGGGGGCCAGTCCCATCGGACGAGAAACTGATCCCGCATCAGCCCGTCGTTGCTCAGGGTGAGGTTAAACTGCACCGTCCCACTGGGGAGGAGCGACCAACGCCGTGTCTGGTGCGCACCGCCCGTCGGGTGATAATACCCATTGCTCGTGGTATCGTCGAATAGGTCGGGCTGCGCACGGAGCGAGAGGTACACACGCCCTTCCCGCGTGGCATGATGATACGACGGGGCGCTAACGGCCAGCTGGACGAAACTTGCATCGTGCGCGGTTTCGGTTTCGGTATCACTATCACTATCGGTATCGGTATCGAACGCGGCGACCACTGCCCCGAACCGATCGCCATCGTGTTCACCGCGCATTATGAGATGCGCATCGGTGGATGATCGAGACCATGGCGAAGTGCTATTGAGCTCGAAGCAATAGACTGCGCCGCGCCCGCTCGCATTCCCCGGCGCGCCCACCGCGACCCCCGCGGCATCGGGAATGCCGAGGTCCACCCCCAACGCAATATCGGTACCGAACCGTTCTCCGCCGGTGCTCCCGTTGATGCGCGCAAACTGGACCAGGCTGAACGCTTCGAACCGCACGGAGGCGATATTATAGATCGCCGTGAGAGCGATATCGATCTGGTCCGGATAGGGTTGGATCGTGCTCCCGATCTCGATCCACCCCTCCTCTTCGGCACTCTTGTACCAGCTGGTGAAGGTATCGCCGCGCCGTGCGAGCCGGAGCCAGACCGTCTCGAGCCGCCCCAGCGGTGCGGTGTCCGCGATATTCATCCCGACATTATCCACCGTTGCATCGAATTGGATCTCGACCTCATCGGGCCGTTGCCGATACTTCGTGATGAGGAAGTTATCACGGTCCTCCATGGCCACGAGCCCCGCGCCCTCCCAATCGTTCGTTGTGGGCGCATGCAGTTGCGTGGTGGCGATGAAATCGCCACGGACCGATTGCGCCACCGTGGGCGCGCCGTCGTTCGTGTGCCACCAGTCACCGCCGCCGTTCCTACTGGCGATGGTGAGGCCACCTCTCTCGGGATCGACGGTGAACGAACCGTTGGCGGCGTTGAGGAGGGACCATTTCGGGTCGAGTGTCCCGTCCGGGCTGTCGAACCTATCGCTCTCATTCCCGCCGTAGAGGATGAGCGCGCGGCCGGTGTCCTCTTCCCAACCGGGCGCGCCGACGACGATATCGTCGAACCCGTCAGCGTTGATATCGCGGGTGCGATTCGACCCGCAACCGCCATCGAGCGCAGTACCGAGCAGTTCGTGATCGGACGAACCCGTCACGACGGCGTTTGCATCGGCGGCATACACCGTCGATTGCGGTTGTGCACCGTCGACGCCGCAGAACCGATAGACCGCACCACGATCGATCATCTGCACTTCTGCGGCGCCGATAGTGACGAACGACCCGCCAGGCGCCATTGCGCGATACTGTGCTTCGACCCACCCGGCGCTTCGGGCGACGGTCGAGACCCGAACCTCGTCGACGACACCGTCGAAATAGTGGCCGTTGCCGTCGGTCCCCACCAGCGTATTCGCGTCGATCGCTCCGTACGATGCCGGCCCGTCGGGCCCCGCATCGAGGTTGCCGTTGAGATAGAGCCGACGATGCGTTCCGTTGAAGGTGGCCACTGCATGGTACCACTGCCCCGCCGTCAAGATGCTTCCGTTGAGGTTCCCCGCGTCGCGCCAATCCCACCCGAAAGTGATGCGATTCGTATCCGAGACCCAAAGTCCGACCCAATGAGGCTCGGTTTCGCGGCCCTTGGTGACGATACCGGTCCAATTCCCGCTCAGCGTGTCGGGTCGGAACCAGCATTCGATGGTGAACGAAGCATTCGCAGCGAGCGCGTCATCGCTCAGGTTCAGATAGCCCGGTTGCGCACCGTCGAACGCCACGCCACCGTCCACCACCCCGTCCACATCTTGACTGACCGTACCCACTGCGCTGCCCGTCGCGGATTTTGAGACCGCATTATAATGGAGCCCGGCAGTCTCGTTGAGGTGCCAGACGCTGCTATGATACCGATCGAAGCTTGCGCTCGCGTTCTCGCTACGAGTTGCGTCGGGGTTGTGGTGGTAGAGCCAGACGAAGTCCGACGCCGAATGCAAATCGATGTGAGGGACGCGCACCCAGATGGTGCTATTGCCCGAGCTGTTTATGCGTTCGATATGATGGGGGAGGATGGTGTGCCCATCAGCGTCGATAAAACGGAGGTCCGCCCCGTCGGGTGCGAACTGCGAATGATCGATATCGCTCGGGTCCAGCCGTATGAGTGCGGTGAGATCGGTCAGTGGCGTATCCAGCGTACGGCTGTCGAAGCGCAGCTTGGACCGATAGCGCCAATCATCGTCCCACCAATCGTCCGCGCGGGGTGCGCCCACGGCGATATCGTCGAACCCGTCCGCATCGGCGTCGCCCGCCGCACTCAGCGCGCTCCCGAAGTGGTCGCCGGGGGATGCGCCGATATACCGCCTCGACGCCGCACGCGCCTCGACCGCGCCGCTGGGAGGGAGCATGGCGCCGGAGTAGAGGTACGCCGCGCCGCAATCCGGTGCGAAGAGTT
>CAZSUE010000114.1:4660-10147 GCA_964609045.1 uncultured archaeon
CCATGGACCCGTTCATGGCGCGATACGCTGCTGCGATATGGTCGGCGCTGCGGACGCCTGTCGAGATGCGCACCTCGTCGATGGAGCCGTTGAACGACCAATCCTCGGGTTCACCGTGCGGCAACGGCTCTTGCCCGTGCCGACCGATCTTGACCGTGTAATTGTTCGGGAACGGCGCGCCGACGACGGCGGTGTTCTCGCTCACCAGCACCGCGTTCTTGTACGCGCGAAGCGAGTGGTTCTCGTAGGTGCCAACGAGGTAGACCCAGTGCCCGAGGTCGGCGCTGGTGATATTGAAGCTCGCCGCCTGCCAATTTCCCCCGGTGCTCTTCACCGCCACCGCGCCGCGGTATTGCGCTTGGTTGTGGCCCCAGCTGAGCATGAAGGTCTGGACATCGTGCACGAGACCCTCGTCGCCGATACCCGATGCGTTCCCGGGGAGCGTCTCCGCATAGACCCAGGCTTCCACCGTCCACTCCGTCAGATTGGCATGGATATCGGTCTCGATATAGGTGGTGTTGCCGTCGAACGCGCGCGCCGCGCCGAGCCTTCCATCGACGGGAAGTGTGCCGTGGTCGATGCCGCGATAGGCGTTCGATGTGGCATCGTCGGAACCCGTGAGGTGGTAGACCGCTTCGTACCCCATCTCCCAGCTGCTCCGTGGCGTGCCGGGCGCGGCCGCACGCGCAATACCATTGCCGTAATAGAGGAAGATACGACCCGACGTGCTCTGTGCCTCGATATGAGGGATGCGCACCCAGATGGTGCTGGTGCCGGTACGGTTCCAGACCTCGATCTCGTGGTCAAGCACTGTGGAACTGTTATCGTCGACGAACCGGAGGTCCGCGCCGTCCGCTCGTGCATGGCGATAATCGAAGCACTCGGCGTCGAGGGTAACGGGGACCGTGAAATTGACGAGGTCGGTATCGGTATCGCTCTCACGGTTATCGAGCGTGACCGGTTGACGATAGGACCAGTTCTCGTCCCACCATGCCGGTTCGTGGTAGCCGTCGTGGGCGGGCGCGCCGATGAGGAGGTCGTGGTACCCGTCGCCGTCAACATCACCCGCGGCCGCGACCGCTGCGCCGAAACGGTCACCGGCCAGCGCGCCGGTGAAGGTGATGTTCGCCGCGGTTGCGGGGCGCTGCGCGCGGTCGGGGAGCGCGCTGGAGCCGTAGAAGAGATAGGCGCACCCGCTTCCGTTGGCGCCGGCATCGGGCGCGCCGACGATGAGGTCGTCAACGCCGTCGCCGTTGAGGTCGCCCGCCGCCGATACTGCGGCACCGAACCGGTCGCCCGGCATCGCGCCGGTGAGCGTGAGGTTCGCATCACCGGGGTCGAGTGCGGACTGGACCCACGGCCCGCCGTAAAAGATATAGGCGCAGCCGCTTCCGTTGGCGCCGGCATCGGGCGCGCCGATAATGATGTCGCGCACGCCGTCGGCGTTGATATCGCCCGCATCATCGAGCGTGGTCGCGAACTCGTCGCCCATCGCGCCGCCGTCGAGAATCGCTCGCGCCGCCGTCGCTGCATCGAGTACGGTGGGCGCGCCTTCGACCACGAGATGCGACCCGAACGCGACGAGCAAGAGGAGCGCGATGAGGACGATAACGATAGGGGTGAGCGATAACGAACGGCGACGCTGCCATGTTCGTGTTGGTGAACGCTGGTGCTTGTGCTGGTGCTTGTGCTCGTTGGACACAGAAACGACCTCGCGTTTTTCTTCGACTCGCTGAACTACAAAGTGGGGTTACGCCCCGGTGCTGCAACCCCGACCTGGATAGTGACACTCGTACACAAACAGGGTCGATCCGACTCGCCATCCATGGTTTGGTACGAGCTTTTGAGCTAATTGGCCCAATATATTGGGATTCTTGGGATAGGTAATAAATGTTGAGATGCAGTTTCGCAATTCAAGGCCATGCCCGAAGTCATATTGCCCATCTCGCTGAGCGCGTTCTCACCATCTTGCAATATGGTAGGTGCGGCCCTTTGCGCGTTCACATTCGTCCGCCCCTCCGTCCATGCGGGAGTGCATCGTCTACTGCACAACGGTAGAGAATAGAATAGATCCACCTATATGTATAAATATCCCGAAACGGGTTGTGTGGGTACCCATTGGTGTCATCATGCGCCGCAGTATCAGGTTCCAGATCGATCATCGGCCCCGCTTGAGTACCGTTTTCGCATTCATTTTCGTCGTGTTCCTCCTCGGTACGCTGCTCGCCGCCTCTGTCCCGGCCGCGTCGACGCAACCGATACGCGGGGCGGACATATTATCGAAGGAGCCGCACTCCCGTTCGCTGGTGGGCGATGCCCCTCCCACGCTCGAGTATGCAGTCGTGGCACCGGGGTCGTACCTGAATGCGGTGGCGCCGCTGGTTGAGTGGAAATCGCAACGGGGGATACCCACGGCCGCGTTCGCGCTGGAGGATATCTATCTCGAGTTCGACGGCGCGGACGGCGCAGCGCGTATCCATGCGTTCCTCCGCGCGCTCAACGGAAGCACGCAACTCAAGTGGCTCTTACTGGTCGGCGACTCGGAACACATCCCGGTACGATGGCTTTATGCGGGCGCACAGGACCAAGATATGGACGAGTTCTATCCATCGGATTATTACTACGCCGGTCTGAGCGGTGATTGGGATGACGACGGCGACGGCATCTACGGCGAACCGGGCGAGGAGGATTGGCTCGCCGATATCTATGTGGGCCGCCTCCCGGTGGACCGCGCGAGCGAAGCGGACGAGGTGGTGGCGAAACTGCTCAACTATGCGCGGTTCCCCCCCGCGGGCGATTGGGTCACGCGCGCCATGCTCTCTGGCGGGCTGATGTCCGCGCCTAACGCGCAAGATTACGAGCCGCACACCGATAACGCGTACGAAGCGATAGAGAACGCGAAGATCTACTTTCCCACCCACTATTCCCGAACCACCTATTACGACTACCCCCGCAATATCGGCGGCCAGTATACCGCGGACATCGACGGGCTGGACCACGACCGCGTGATGACCAAGTTCAACAACGGCCTCGGGCTCGTCAACTTCGCCACGCAAGGCTACACCAACGGCAACGGCCTCGGCGATTATTACTACCACCAGCTCTACGGCGGCACGCAGCAGACCTTCCAGCATCTCTTCTACTACGACGACGCGGATGCGGCCACGAACGGCGGCAAGCTCCCGCTCGTCTATATCTCCTCATGCAACTCGGCGAACTTCACCGAGACCGATGACACGAACCTCGAGCGGCTCATCACCAACCCAGACGGCGGTGCGGCCGCACTGGTCGGCCCCACCGGGCTCACCTACCGCGGTGAGACGCCCACCGGCGGCTCGTTCGGGAACTGGTGGCTCGATGTAAAGTTCTGGGAGACCTTCTTCGACGGCGCGTACGCACCGGGCGCGACGCTCTACGAGGCGAAACGCGCCTTCTACCAGACGCATATGGTGAACCCGCCCACGCTCATCTCGAACCTCAAGACCGTCATGTACAGCTATAATCTCCTCGGTGACCCCGAGATGATGATCTGGACCGACCAGCCAGAGGATCCGCGGGTGGATACGCCCGCATTCTATATCGGCGACCAGACGCTCACCGTCACCGTCACCAACGCCTCGGGCGTGCCGGTCTCCAACGCGCTGGTCGCACTCGACGGCGCGGGCGTCTCGACCGCCGTGCGCACCGACGCCACCGGCGAAGCACGGTTCAATATCACCTTCACCGCACGCGACGATGTGGGCGTCACCGTCACCGGCCATAATATCCTCCCGTTCGAGTTCGTCCAGACGGTGGGCGACGAGCCCGCAGACCTCGCCGTCACCGCCGAAGATATAACATTCGACCCACCCACGCCGCAGATAGGGGAGGAGACTGCGATCACCGCACAGGTTTACAACGAGGGCGGTGCGGAGGCGGCCGCAGCGGTGGTCCAGTTCTTCGACGGCGACGCGGCGGCGGGCGAACTGCTCGGGAGCGCGACGCTTTCGCCCCTCGCAGCCGGTGCGGACGGGACGGTCACGGTAAACTGGAACGCCACCGCGGGCGCACACAATATCACCGTCCTCGTCGATGCGTTCGATACGGTCCAAGAATCGGATGAACGGAATAACCGCGCACAACGGTTTATGATCGTCGATGCGCCGGACCTCACCCTCGACGCCCAAAATGTCACACACGCAGGGGAGAAGACCACCATCGGCGAGCGCGCCAACTTCACCATCACGGTCGAAAATATCGGTACCGCCGCGGCTGCAGCGTTCACCGTCGCCGTCTATGAGAACGACCCCGCGCTCAACCCCGCGCCGGTGGCCACGGCTGCGGTGGACGCCCCGCTCGGTGCATGCGACACGACCACGCTCACCCTCAATTGGGAGGTGAACGCGGGTCTCTTCTATTTCATGGTCGACGCCGAGGAACGCGTCACGGAGAGCGATGAGTCCAATAACCTCCTGACCTACTTCGCCGAGCTGAACCACCCGCCCAGCGTCACCACGCTTACGCCCATCATCATCGCCGAAGATTCTTCCGCGCTCGGCGTCCGCGACCTGGCCAGTGTGAGCTACGACAACGACGGCGACGCGCTTACGTACTCACTCGTCGACCTCAGCGACAACCGATCGGGGCTCACGGTCCGATCCAACGGCGTTGTGGATTGCGTCCCGGCCGAGAACTGGTGGGGCGAGGCGGTGGCCACCATCGGCGTGGAGGACGGATACGCGCGGACGGTGCGCGAATTGATCGTCAATGTCACACCCGTCAACGACGCGCCGGTGATCGATCCGCCCACCGCATTCGAAGCATGGGAGGACGAGCCCTTCGACGCCACGATCAACGCCAGCGATATCGAGGGAGATAGATTGACATTCGGCACCTCCAGCACGCTCGTGACACTGGAGGAGGAGACGGGACGGCTCACATTCACGCCGACGCAAGATGAAGTGGGAACGCACGAGTTCGTCGTGACGGTGAGCGACGGCGATGCCACCCTCTCCGCACGCGTTTCCATCGTCGTTCACGATACCAACGACCCGCCCGTGATCGAACTGGACAATACGAGCTGGACGGCACGCGCGGGCGAGCCGTTCGCGATCAGCGTCAACGCCAGCGACGCCGACGGCGACAGCCTACAGTTCGCAGATGACAGCGCATTGTTCGATATCGATCCCGTCACCGGGACCATCGAATTCGTCCCCGCACAAGCGGATATCGGTACGCACGATGCGACGATCAGCGTCAACGACAGCGTCACCGAGGCGACGGTCGATGTCACATTGACGGTGCAGCCCGCCGAGGAGGAGGACGGGGGCGGTAATAATGACGGGGACGACGACAACGGTTCGCCCGGGTTCTCCACCGCCGTCGCCATCGGCGCCTTTTTTATTGCGATGGCGGCCGTGGCGGCGATAGGTGCCGGTGCGGCGCGAGGAAAAAAGAAGTGACGGTGATCGACGCGCCCGGCAACCCGAGCAGCCGAGCAGGGACGAC
>CAZSUE010000115.1:0-10137 GCA_964609045.1 uncultured archaeon
CAAGCCGTATCCATCGGCTCGCGTTCAGTTCTATCGAGGACGAAGTGGAGACGATGCCCGGGACCACGGCGTCGTTCGCCATCGAGATCGAGAACCGCGGCAACGGCGAGGAGACGATCTATCCCGCGCTCGACAAGATGGATGCGGGGTGGAACTACTCCGTATCGTTCGAGGGGCATCCCATCAATAGTATCAATCTCCTCCCATGGAGCACGGCGACGATCAACTTCTCCTTTGGTGTCCCGCCAGATGCATTGGTGGGGAGCCAAGAGGTCGTCGTCAATCTCACCGGCGAGGCGGGGATCGACGAGGACGGTGACGGCGTCGCCGACGAGGACCCGATAGACGGCGTCGACAACGACGAGGACGGACTCGTCGACGAGGACCCACCGAATACGCTCTCGTTCACCGTTCTCATCAAGCAACGGTTCGAAACCGCGTTGAAGGCCACGACCACCACCCGCCGTACCGAGCCCGGGCGCCGTGCCCAGTTCAGCATCGAAGTGGTCAATAATGGGAACGGCCCCGACACGGTCGATCTTCGGTTCGCGTCGCTTCCCTCAACGGGCACAGGTGGCTGGGACAGCTATTTCGCCAGCGTGGCCAGTAGCCGTACGCCGGTGACGCGCGAGCAGACCGCGTTCGACGACCCCATCGAACTCGACGCCTATTTCATCGAGGGGGACCCCCTCGAGCACATCGAGCTGGTACCTGCGGGGCTGAGCAATTTCGACGAGATCGAGGTGCGGCTCGCACCCGGGCAGGATGCGATCGTGAGGATCGGGATCCTCACGCCGCGCAACGCCGCCGCCGGGATATACAACTCCACCGTTGAAGCACGCTCGCTCGGGCCGGAGCGCGATATGAGCGACAACCGCGTCGAATTTAGCATCGAACTGCGAAACCCGGACCTCCGTTTCGTCGACCGGAACGGCAATAACGAAGCGGACGACATCACGTTCACCGGCACCCTCGAGGACGGTGAGCTGGTCAGCGTGATGGTGGAGTTCGAGAATATCGGTGAGATCCATGCACAGGATATCGTGGTGCAGCTCCTCGTCGACGGCGAACCGGTCAAGAGCAAGGAGTTCGGGAAGGTGACGAACATCAAGGGCGAGAACACGAAGACCGTGACCTTCAACTGGCGCGCAAAGGCGGGCGAGCACGAACTGAAGGTGGAGATCGACCCCGATAATACCATCGCCGAACTTCGCGAGGACGATAATATGGTCGCGCGTACGATCGAGGTGGGCGGCGGCGGGCTCTTTCAACCGGGTTTCGGCGCATCGAGCCTCATATCGGCACTGGTCTGCGCCGTCGTTGTGGTGATCCTCCTGATGGGGCGCCGCGAGCGGCGACGGTAATACTGGATGGCCGGTATGGTAATAACGGTGTGAACCACCGTTCCGGGCGTTCGATGAGATGAGATGAGATGAGAGGTGAGGTGAGGTGATCGAGCCAACGGTCCTCTCTGCGCGATCTCCTCCCGTCCGTCCTTCCGTCCTTCCTTCCTTCCTCCTTCCCTCCCTTCGTTCTCCCTTCGCCCTCCCCTCATCGCACCACCTCATCTCCCGCACCACATCTCTCGCGCCTCAGGCCGGTTCTGCAACGATTCCTCTGCATAGAGGGTCGCACGGCGAGCTACCCTATTATATAGTCTTTGCCCGCAAAAACCAAATACGAGAACATGCCGCACGCCGAAGACGGGCCAGCGACGAAGGTTGGAGATCTCCCGCATCAATCGTCCGCGCCGCCGCTGTCATCGCTCGACGCAATACCACCGAAGTATGCGATGCTCCGTTGCAGCCCCTCCTCGAACGGTATTAGCGGGTGCCAATCAAGTTTCCGTCGCGCACGCGAGATATCGGGCTGACGGCGCGTGGGGTCGTCGATAGGCAGCGGCCGAAAAACGAGATCGGAGTCGGAAGCGCACATCCGCCTGATCAGCTTCGCAAGCTCGAGCACGGAAATCTCGCGCGGGTTGCCGATATTCTGCGGCCCCGTGTACGGCGATTTCATCATCTTATAGAGCCCGCGCACCGTATCGGTCACATAGCAGAAGCTCCGTGTTTGGCTCCCGTCGCCGTAGATCGTCATCGGCCGGCCCGAGAGCGCTTGCGTCACGAAGTTCGGGATGACGCGACCGTCGTGGCGGCGCATGCGCGGGCCGTAGGTATTGAAGATGCGCACGATCTTTATATCGGCGTCGAACTCGCGATGGTACGCCATGAGAAGCGCTTCGCCGAACCGTTTCGATTCGTTGTAGCAGCTCCGTTCGCCCGTGGGCGAGACATTCCCGCGATACTCCTCGGTCTGCGGATGCACCAGCGGTTCGCCGTACGCTTCCGAGGTGGATGCAAAGAGGAGCGTGGCGTCGTGCGCGCGGGCGAGTTCCAGGAGATGATAGGTCCCCACCGAGTTACTCAGCGCCGTCTCCACCGGATATTCCTGATAATCCAACGGCGACGCGCGCGAGGCGAGGTGATAGACCTCGCTGAGCGTCGTCGTGTCGGGGAGCGCGAGCGGTTCGAGCACCGACTGCTCGATGAGGACGAACCGCGGGTCGGCGATGAGGTGTGCGATGTTCTGCCGCGAGCCGGTCCCAAAATTATCGACGCAGAGGAGCTGGATACCCGGTTCGGACGCCAGGAGATGGTCGCAGAGGTGCGAGCCGATAAAGCCGGCACCGCCGGTGACGATCACTGTCTTACTTGCTTTCGAGATCGCGCTCACACCTTCTAGTTATTGTTGGGGTTGTTATCGTTGGTCGTTCGAGCACCGGGCTGCGGCGCTCGACGCGCCGACGGCGGGCTTATCCACCGTGCACCCATCGGCGGGGCGACCCCACCGACACCTGCGGTTCATTCAGGTGCCCGTTCACACGCTTGGTGCGTGGTCCATTCGTCCCTGACCCCCTCTTCGCCTCTGTGCCACATGCACTTTCAGTGACAAACGTTCTCTTGGCTCCCGTTCCTCCCTGCTGCCTTTTATTTGCCACAACGCGTTGGGTCGGGCCGTCGGTATCGCGTACCGGCGGCAGACGCTTTCGGAGCCGGAGGTCGGGGTGCCCGCCATCGACATCGATGGCCTTGATGGTCCGGAAGCCCATATGCCGGTAGAAGCCCAATGCGTCACGGTTCGCGGACTGGACATTGAGCTCGATACCCCAGCAGCTACATTGTTGCGCCACATCTTCCACCACTTCCATCAGTACTCTCCCATATCCCTTCTTCTGCTTGTCGCCCGCGACCATCATCGACCATACGAACAGCGTATCGTTGCGCTGGCGGAGGTGGGTGACATAGCCGATGATGCGGCGCCCGTCGAGGAGCACTACCGTCTCCGATGCGGGATGCACCACGCCGTGGAGGAACGGCTCGACATCCCAATCCTGGTTCCACGATGCGCGAAGGATCGGGGTCATGTTCTCGCGTGTGATGGCGATGATCGTCGAAAGGTCCTTCGGTCGCATCTTACGCAGGCGCATCAGCGTCACATCCTACGGCCTCGGTCCATTTTACGGTTCGGCATCGTCGTCAAACGTTATAATGGCATCGTCCTCCGTCTCGAATTCGGTCTCGAACTCGGACTCGAACTCGAACTCGTCGCCCGCTCCACGATCCGGTTCCATTCCCTCCATCTCATTCTCCATCACCTTCTCTCTCGCTCCTTCGCCCTCGTCCTCGCCCTCGTCCTCGCCCTCGTCTTCGCCCTCGTCCTCGTTCTCCGCGCCGCCAGCGAACGCACCTTCATCTTCATCTTTATCTTCATCGTTCCCTTCAATTTCAGCTTCATTCGCGGGTGCGGTCTCATCCGCGGTCTCTTCCAGCATATCGGGTAATCGTTCTTCCTCAGCCGTCTCCGTCCCAGTTCCCACTACCGCTTCATCCGCCAACGGTTCCGCTCCTTTTACTGGAGCCTCCTCGGCGAAGAAGCTCTCGCGCGCATGGCGCTTGAACTTACGACGTGTGGAGATGAACATCCCGAGGATGATCACCGCCACGGTGATGATCGCTACCCAGATAATGACGAACAATGTCCAGAACCAGCCGTCATCATCCGTATCACCGTCGGGGGTGGTATCGGGCAGCGGCGCGACATTCACCGTGAGATCTGTGCTGTTGGTCGCAGTGCCGTCGGAGACATGGACCACGACGATATATTCGCCCGGTTCGTCGAACGCATGGCGAACGACCGCTCCTTGCGCCTCATCGTCGTTATCCGCCACTCCGTCCCCGTCGGCATCGCTCCTCGCGTCGAAATCCCAGCTGAATGTAATATGGTCATTATCGGGGTCGAACGAGCCGCTGGCGTTGAAGGTGATGCTCTCGCCGACGCGGAGCTGCACGGATGTGGACGGTTGGACGATTTTCGGGACCGGTGGACGATTGGTCCTCCCTACCCGCGGCCCGGTCCGCTCAATTGTCTCCACGGTATAATGCCCGTCAGAGGCACGGAAGCGGTAGCTATGGTTCCCCGTTGCGAGCCGTACGCCGATTTGTTCGTATTCGACACCGGCGGCGTGATCGGTCCCGCTGGTTGCATTTCGCGTCATGTTGTACTCCACACCGTCGATCAGGAGGTGCACGAACCGCGGCGCGTCACCGTCTGGGTCGCGGTACCGGACGCTGAACCGGAAATCCTGGACCATCGTCCCATAGGGCGGCGCGACGGTTCCGTCGGTAAGGACCGGGGTGGCGTTCCGCTTCGTCCCCACGACCGCGAGCGTGACGGCACCGGACTGGTCGAGCGTCAGATTGGCCCACAGGCGTTCGTCCGAACTTCCCGGCATGCCGCTCGTACCGGACTCGTTCTTTCCGAGCGCGGCCCACCCTTCCGTGCTCAGGAGTACGAATCGCGCGGAGCCGTTCTGGATCGCGCTCGTGTTCATTGCCGCGAGCGCAACGCTGAGATTTGCCCATTGCACCAACGGATAGCTCGTATTGAGCCGGAGATAGACGCCGACAGCCATGCCGGTATCTCCAGTGAGCGGGATGGGCGCAGTGTCAAGTGTCGAGAGTTCCGTCTCGCCGACACCGCCATGATGGACCGCGACCGAGGCGTTATAGATCGTCGGGTCGCGCCGGTAGCTGGTCTCGGCCGCGTGAACGACGAGCGTGCGCTGCGCGTCGCGTTGCAATCCGCCGGGGTCGCGCACCGTGAGTGTGATCGTGTGCGTCCCGGGGCTCAGTGTAGCTTGGAAACGAGGCTGCGTGCCGAGCGTACCGTCGATGGAGCTGGTCCAGTTATACTCGAGCGGTTCGCCGTCTGGGTCGCTGGAGGCGTTCCCGTCGAAGCTGATCGGATCGGTACTAAGTGCGATGGTCCCGCTCAGCGGTTGCGTGATCTGTGCGGTGGGTGCGCGGTTCGCCAGCCCGAACGCCTCTACCGAGACCGTGGGTGTGGCCGTGGAGTGGTTGGCGACGCAGAGGAAGAGGCGGCCACCGGCAAATGCCATGGGCGAGACCGGTGTGCCACCCAGCGGTTGCGTCCATCGCACCGTGCCAGTTTCGTTACCGAAGCCGACATCCACTGCGAGCAGCTCACCGGCCTCGGTGGCGACATAGAGCTCGGTGGCGCCGACGACCAGCGGCTGGACCACGCTGCTTTCGAGCGTGGCGCCCCATTCGCGATCGCCGCTGGTCGCGTTCAGCGCATGGAGCGTTCCCGCCGTATCGGCGATGTAGAGTGCACCGCCGAGCGCGGGAGCAGCGCGTATCGCCGCGCCGGTGGTATAGTGCCAACTCTCGACGCCCTGTGTAAGGTCGTAGCAATAGACCGTATCGCCGGCGCAGATGATGACCCGTTCGTCGACGATGAGCGGCGCGGCGGTGATCGTTGCGTCGAGCGCCGCCGACCATCGAAGCGCGCCGGATTTCTCTTCAAGTACTCCGATATCGCCGTTCGGGGCGGCGACGACGACCAACCCGAACCGAACTGCGGGTGCGGGCGGTGCACGGCGCGCATAGGCGGGAACGGTCTGGTTCATATTACCGATACCGAGGTCGACGGTAGTGTTCCAGCGTATGCTCCCGTCATCATCGTCGATGACCCATAGATTGCCATGTTCGTCGGAGACGAGCACCGCGCCGGAAGAGATCGTCGGTGCGGAGAGATTCGACCCGGCGGTTCCATTGCGCCCGTCCGCGTTCGTGTCCGCGAGAGTAACGGTCCATCGCCCCGTACCGCTCGATTCGCTCACCGATCGGACCGTTCCCTCACTGGTGATCGTGGCGATGCTCCCGTCAGAATGTGCGTTGGCGGGGGCAAGGAGCGCGGGCGAACGATGCAGGGGCGCGCCGATATCCTCGCTCCAGATGGTGGTGGTACTTCCTCCACCGGTGCCATAACTATAGAGCGCGAGTAGCTCGCCGGTGGGTGTGGCGACGAGTACACGCCCGTGCGCGCTCACAAGCCCGTGCGCGCACGATGCGTTCGGTGGACAAGTGCCGAGGGCGTGGCTCCATGCGAGCCGCTGGTCGAGGAGGTCGGTGGAGGCGTTGCCGCTGTGCCAGGGATCGTGCTGGAGCATGGCCCAGTCGCCGAGATCTGCGCTCTGCACGCTCAGCGCCTTCGCGGCGAGATTATTGCTCTCGTTGCCGTCCTTGGGTGTGGCCTCATCGAGCTCGATGAAGATCATATTGCCGCTGGCGCCACGGCTTGCGTACCACACGATCTCCACGTGTGTCTCCCTGCCGCCCGCCAGCGAGACGATCCCCGTCCCGATCAAATTACTATTGAACGTGTCATAGAAATTGATCCTCGTCCTTCCGGGTGCGCGTGCGAGATTCATCACGCGTACGCCGATGATCACCGGCTCGCCCTCATAGAGTGTGGAACTCTCCGAGAACGAGATCGAGCGCCCATCGAGCGCGATATCGGGGAGTTCGGTAAAAGCGTAGAGATTGCCGTCGTACGCCGGTTGGAGGAGGAGCGTGGTCTCCGGCGTGCTCGGGTCGTGGTCGAGGTCGACGAGGGTAACCGCGGGTGAGGCGCGGAGCTTGGCACCGACGGAGCGCTGCCAAATGAGCCGTTCGGTGGAGGAAAGGGTGCTGGTCGTGGCGTTGAGTGCATAGAAGGAGCCGTCGTCGGAGCCGAAATAAACGACTTCGCCAACGATGACTGGCGCGCTGCGGATCGCATTCCCGGTGCGATAGGACCAGTAGCGCTCCGGCACGGCATCTTGCGCCGCCGTGAGTGATAGGGCGTTGAGCGTGCCGTCGTCGGAGCCGAAATAGACGGCGCCGGTGGTCACCGCCGGTGCGCTACGGATACCGTCGTCGGTGGAGAATTGCCATCGGACCAGCCCGGTCCCGTTGGGGCCGCCGACCATCTCCAGCGCGGTGAGCGTGCCGTTCTCGTCGCCGACGAAGACAGCGCCGTTGGCGACGGTGGGCGATGCGTAGGAGATCGCGCCGAGGTCGTAGGACCAGCGTATCGTCGTGGTCCCGTTGTCAGTGCCGGTGGCGTTCAGCGCATAGAAAGTCCCGTCGCTGCTCGTAATATAGACCGTATCGTTCGCAACGGTGGGCGAGGAATAGACCGGCGCGCCGGTGTCGAAACTCCAGCAGAGCTCACCGGTCTGGTTCGTGTCGGTGGTGGTGAGGTTCAATGCATAGACCGTCCCGTCGAGCGAGGCGAGATAGACGACGCCGTCGACGATGGCCGGCGCGGATCGGATCGACCCACCGGTATCGTAGCTCCAGCGAAGGTCGGTGGTCCCATCGCCGTTGCCGGTGGCGTTCACCGCGAAGATGCGGTTGACATTATCGCATCCGAAGACGACGACGCCCTCGGAAACCGCCGCCGAGGCGAGGACGGGGCCGCCGGAGCCGCTGGGGCCCGCGTGGAACCGCCAATTTACTGCACCGGTCTGCACATCGAGCGCATAGAGATGATAATCCGAGGAGCCGATGAAGAGCTGCTCGCCGGCGACCACCGCGGCGGCGTCGATATGCGTGAACTCCTCGAGGGTGCAGATGTCGCTGCGCCAGAGCGTTTCGTTGGTACGGACCGGTTCGGCGTCGAGAACGCCTTCGTGCGTGGGACCACCCTGGGCCATGGGCCAGTCGGTGGCGCGGGTCGGTTCGACCTCGAGGGCGCCGGTGCCCAGTATAAAAAAGGCGGGCAGCGCGAGGACGGCGGTTACGAGAAGCGCGAGAACGGTAAAATGGCAATGAGTGCGTACGATCAATGGCATGGTCCTTCCTCGGGAGATAGATGTCAATAATTCGGCGCGAGACGGGCTGTTCGCTGTGAGGAAAAAACCAACTCGATCTGGCTATTAAAAGATTCTGGCACAAATATCGAACCGCACAAGGAGTGGTCACAGCGTCCGGAACTCGCACGGGGTTGAGTGGAGAGAGTGGAGAGAGTGGAGAGGGTGGAGAGAGTGGAGAGGGTGGAGAGGGTGGAGAGAGTGGAGAGAGTGGAGAGAGTGGAGAGAGTGGAGAGAGTGGAAGAGAGCGAGTGAACCGGCGCCAGTGGATGCTCCGAGGTGTCGACGCGGTCGCTCGTCGCTCAGGGTACGAACATTTCGTTGACGAACGCGGTGAGAAGCCGCTCGCGCAGCCGCGGCGGGATCGCGTTCAATATCTCGTTGATGTCCGCCATATCCTCCGGCACCTCGCCCGCCTCCGCGCCGGTCATGGCGATCATGCCCTCGATATCGTCGTCGCTGATCTCCTCCGGGTCGACCTCGGCGAACGCCTCGCTCACCGTCCGCGCCAGCTCCGAGGTCTCTGTTCCGCGCACCTCGTCCACAGCACCGTTGAGGTGCTCGAGGAAATCGTCGATCCGATCCACATTGGACGGGTTGACCGAAAGATGGAGGTTCTCCGGTGAGCCCTCGATGGCGAGCTGCACCTGGACATACCACCCTCGTTCCTTCATCGCGTCGGCGAGATGGAAGATATTGATCTCGTCGGACCGAAACGGGATGAGCGTCATCTCCGGCTCCACGAGGAGATAGAGCCCGTCGATCGCGCGGATACCCTCGACCAGTTTTCGGGTACCCTCACGCAGCCGGCGCGCGATCTCGAGATAGCCCTCCTCGCCGAAATGGTGTAAGACCGCCCATGCGCCCGCCATGGGGCCGGCGGATTTACTGCTCTGGACCGTGTTATTGACGACGGTATACCCCGGCCAGCCCGCACATGCAAAGATCTGGTGCTTTCGTAAGGTCCGGTCGCGATAGAGCACGAGCGAGGCGCCTTTCGCCGCGTACGCATATTTATGGAGATCCATGGAGATGGAGCTCACGCCCGGCACGGAGAGATCGAACGGTGGGACGTCATCGCCGAGGCGCGCAAAATAGGGGAGGAGGAACCCGCCGATGCATGCGTCCACATGGAGGAGGAGATCGTTCTCAAGCGCCAACTCGCCCAACGCCGGGATCGGGTCGATCACGCCGTGCGCGTACGACGGCGCGGACCCGACGAGGAGGATCGTGTTCGGGGTGATCGCGTCGGCCATGGCCGCCACATCGGCCTTGTACGTCTTCTCGTCCATGGGCACGGGGACCGCTTTCACATCGAGATAGTGCGCAGCCTTGAAGAACGCCGCATGCGCGGTGAGCGGGAGTACCATCTCCGGCTCCTCGATCTCCGGGTGCATCTTCCGCGCATAGTTCCGCGCGCTCTTGACCGCGAGGATAATGCTCTCGGTCCCGCCGGAGGTGAAGTTGCCGACCACCTCTTCATCGCCGTTGAGGTGCGTGCGCGCCATGGCGACGAGGGCGTTCTCCAGCTTCAGTACCGACGGGTAGATCGTCGGGTCCAGCGCATTGAGCGAGAGGTAGCGCATATACGCCTGGTGACAGAGCTCCTCAGCTTCGCGACCCGCATCATAGACATAGCCCCAGACCGTCCCGGAGCGCCAATCGATATCGTTTGTGCGAAACGCTTCCAGCTCTTCGAAAATCTCGCTCTTCTCCAGCCCTTTTTCCGGAATCTTCATCGTTCTACCCCGATCGGTTCAGTGCTACCGGCGCCCATGCGGAAGTGATACGCTCCACATGCCACAGGCACGTATTGGCCTCGCTCGCTGCTAGTGAATGATAGTATATAGGGATTTGTACGAATGAAGTGATGGGTGATGGGTGATGGGTGATGGGTGATGGGTGATGGGTGATGGGTG
>CAZSUE010000116.1:0-10118 GCA_964609045.1 uncultured archaeon
CGGTCCATGGAACGGTCAATGCGTCCAAGCTTCCGTTCCATATCCCCGAGCGGATGGAGCGCACGGCCCAGACGCGACTTCGGGCGTATCTGCGAAGCGAGGGCTATACTATCGACGGTCGTTCGGCCCATGAGGGCGAACGGGACCGTAGCGCTTCAGCGCGCTCCATGCCTCCCGCATCGGGCCGTATTCCGATCGACATTTCCATCGAGGAGCCGCGGTCGGAGGTGAATGAAACGCGTTCGCCCGGCACCGGCCTCGTGCTTACCGCAGAGACCGCACATTCGATGCTGGGCGCCGACGCACTGGGCCGGCGCGGGTTGCCGGCGGAGAAGGTCGCCGGGAGCGCCGCCGAGGCGCTGATCGAGGAGCTCCGGTCCGCCGCCACGGTAGACATCCATGCCGCCGATATGCTGCTCTTCTATCTCGCCCTCGCCGGCGGCGCGATGCGCGCGCGGAAGATGACCGCGCATATCGAGACCCATTGTTGGCTCCTGGAGCAGTTTGTGGCTTCCCGTCCAGATACAGATACAGATACAGATGCGGCTGGGGGCGCGAATGCCATGTTGGACATCTCCCGAGATGAAGAGGGCACGGTACGGTTCGCAGCGTCAGCACCGCTCATCGAACCGGTACAAAAACCTTAATGCACCTCGCGCTGTTTCGCTGCCGATGTATATTGAACTGAACGGATGGAAATCCAAGCTCGATTTCGCAGCGTCGCATTTCATACCCGGTCATCCGAAATGTGGCCGCCTTCACGGCCATTGCTATGCGGTCCATCTCCGTATCCACGGCGTGCGTGACGAGGAAGGGTTGATCGTCGATTTCTCAGAGATCAAACACCTCATCCGCTCGATCATCGACGGGCTTGACCACCATGTGATGATCCCGACGAAGAATCCGCATCTGAAACTGACGAATCACGATAACGAATACGAGGTTCGCGTCGGCGATCGGCGCTATCTCTTCCCGGCAGACGATGTGGTGGCCGTTCCGGTGACGCATACGACGGTAGAATGTCTCACCCATTATCTTCTCCAGCGGGTCTGTGATCAGTTGCCGAATAGCTCTTCGATCAAGAAGCTGGAACTCGGCCTCGACGAAGGGCCCGGGCAGGGCGCGTGGGTCTCGCGGGTTTTTCAATGAGCGACGCAACGGAGGATCTCCCGGAGCGGGAAAGTAGGGTGGGTCAGGCGGAAAACGCGGACACGATCACGAACACGAACACGAACACGAACACGAACACGAACACGAACACGAACACGAACACGATCAGGATCAACGAGCTCTTCGTTTCGGTCCAGGGCGAAGGACGGCTCATCGGCCAACCCACCGTTTTTGTCCGCACCACTGGCTGTAACCTTCGCTGTCGATGGTGCGATACGGAATATGCCTATCACGACGGCGAGGAGATGAGCGTCGGGGCGGTGCTCGAGGCGGTGGCGGCGTATGGGCGAGATCATGTGTGTGTCACCGGCGGCGAACCGCTGATCCAGCCCGCGAGCACGACGCTGATACGTGCGCTGGTGGATGGCGGCTATCATGTGACCGTGGAAACGAACGGCAGCCTCCCCATCGACACCGTTTTGCATCGTCGCACACCTTCCATCCTCATCAGCCTCGATGTAAAATGCCCGTCATCTGGTATGGCGGATCGCCTCTACGTGCCGAACCTCACCGCGCTCCGGCCGGCCGACCAGGTGAAGTTCGTTCTCGCCGACGAGGAAGATTATGAATTTGCCACCGCGACGCTGCGGCGTCATGGACCGTTGGCGCTGGCGATCTTCATGCCAGTGGGAGGGCAGGATGCGCGCTGGATCGCCGAGCGCGTCATTGAGGAGCGCGTTTCGGCGCGAGTACTCGTCCAACTCCATAAACTGCTCTGGGGCGCCGAGGCGCGCGGTGTGTAGGGGTAGGAAGTGGATGTGATGAGACATGCCCGGTCATGTTCGGTGCGTGACAATGGAGGTCGAGGATCTATGATCTATGATCCATGGTCCATGGTCTGTGCGCGCCTGTGCGCGTATGCGCATCTGGTGAATTGATCTATGAGGCGCGATAGAGTGTGAATTACATTAATTATATAAATACGGAGCGTATTTTGAGTTTAATCGGTGAATTTCAAATACATGGTCGAGCCCACGGACAGCGCCGACCGGCGTTTGGCTCTCCCTCGCCACTTCCGTCGGGTTCCCACACCATGTTCGATGGGTGGTCTCGGTGGTGCACGGTCGTAATTCCTGGTGCGAACAACACTGTTCCTCGCCCCGTTCGAAGCGTAGGCGAAGGGATGGCTGACGATGATACAGACGCTGAACGCCGACGAGGATGATATCGACCCGAGGGTGGATACGAGTACGCACCCGACGATGACTGCCCGGCTGCAGCCAGGTGCCGCCGGCGGAACGTTTGCGCGTTCATCATCATCATCATCACCGCCACGAGAACCATTCCCGGTCCTATTCCCAATTTCAATCCCAATCCTAATCCCAAATACAATGAAACAAAAACTCCTATTCGCCATGTGTGTGAAGGAGTTATTGTTTCAGATAAAGCATATGAAAAACAATCGGGGGTGGGGCGGCCCAAAACCCCAAACCCAAACCCAAACCCCCAGTCCCTTGTTTTTCATACCAATCCTATTTCGATCTGCACTTTCGCACCATCAGTTCGGAGGTTGAGGCATGCCACGGCGTTCCCGAAAAGGCGAAGATCCCGACACTTACATTCAAAAGGGTATCCAGGCCTATGAAAATCAGAGATTCGAAGAGTCGATCAACTATTTCGATAAAGCGCTGGAGCTGGATCCGAGCATTGCACTGGCCTGGAACAATAAAGGTTTCATGCTTCGGCACCTCGGGATGCTCGACGAGGCGCTCAAATGCTATAACCGCGCGCTCGAGATCAACCCGAAGGATGTCGATACCTGGTATAATAAAGGGAACGCCCTCGCCAGTCTCGGACGCTTCGAGGAGGCCATCGAGTGTTATACCCAGACCTTACAGCTCAACCCCGAAGATGCCGAGGCATGGGTGATGCGCGGGAACGCGTTGACGAAGACCGGCGCGTTCAAAGAGGCGGTGAGCTGCTACAATAAGGCGCTGAAGCTCAATATCCAGGATCCGGAGGCATGGTTGATGCGCGGCAACGCGCTGGCGAACTTTGGCCGGATGAAAGACGCGTTCAAGAGTGTGAACCGCGCATTGAAACTGGAACCCGAATATTCCGATGCATGGATCATGCGCGGGAACATCCTCAGCGAGGAGCGCAAATACAAGGAGGCGGTTCGCTCGTACGACCGCGCGCTGAAGCTCAATTCGAAGGACCCGGAAGCATGGTTCCTCAAGGGTGAAGCGTTCGGTGAAGCGGGGAAGCCGAACCTTGCGGTCAAAGCGCTCAACCGCGCGCTGAAGTATAGTCCCGAGAATGAAGAGATCCGGAAAGCGCGCGATCATTATCGAAAAAAGCTGAAGCGGGTCAAGAAGGCGAAGCCGTCGAAAGGGCGAAAGCGGGAGCGCAAGAAGGTTAAGAAAGAACGACGGAAGCGCGAACTGGTTGATGAGGAAGCACCGACGAAGGAGCGGCGCGAGAAACGAAAGAGAGAGCGCGTCGAACCGGAACCCGTCGAACCGGAACCCGTCGAACCGGAACCCGTCGAACCGGAACCCGTGGAAGAAGAAGCCCCCGAAGAAGAAGAAGAAGTAGTGGCACATGAACCTGAACCTGAACTTGAACCTGAACCCGAAATCGAAGCTGCGGTGGAAGCAAAAGAAGCAGTTGCACAAGCCGCCGAAGCGTCAGCGCCGACGGCGGAGCCAGGTGCGGAAGTTGGAGCGGAGCCGACGCCCGTTTCCGAAGCTGCAGTCGAAGCTGAAGCTGAAATTAAAATTGAACCAGAACCAGAACCAGAACCCGAACCCGAACCAAGATCCGGACGAGGTTTGGAACATGAACCCGAATCTGCGGCACCTGCAGCGGCGGTCGAACCTGCCGGTATCGAATGCTACACCTGCGGCCAGACACTCGATGTCGGCACGACGGTCTGTCCCATCTGCGGGACCGAACTGGAAGGCGCGCCGGAGGAACAGGTCGAGTGCCCCACATGCGGT
The DNA here is from genome assembly GCA_964609045.1 of uncultured archaeon. GTDB lineage: Archaea > Thermoplasmatota > Penumbrarchaeia > CAZSUE01 > CAZSUE01 > CAZSUE01. Next base: position 4,113 of record CAZSUE010000116.1, read on the forward strand.
GCAATGAACACGTACGGAGCGGAGGTCTGTTCGGTCTGTGGGTTACGGTTCGAGCCGGTAGAAGAGGCGGAAGAGGGGTTGATCGAGTGTCCCACCTGTGGCGAGATGCTGCCGGAGGATGTGACGCGCTGCGCGGTATGTGGCACCGAGTTCGAGATACGCGAAGAACTCGAATGCCCGACCTGTGGTGCGGTGCTCTCCGAGGAAATGGAAGCATGTCCGGTCTGTGGGACGGTCTTCGAACTGGAACCCGAGACCGAGGTACGAGAAGCGGAGCCCTCGCGCGCGCCGACAAAGATCGAATGTTCGATCTGTGGCGCGCTCGTCGACGCTGACGCAGAGCAATGCGATGTCTGCGGCGGGACGGTCATCGCCCCCGAGCCCGTGAGGGCGGACCGAGAGGCGGCGGAAGTGGAAGTGGAGCCCGGAGCTGAAGCTGAACCTGAAATGGAATTGGCGGAGGGTGAAGAAGGACCGGTGCCGGAGGAGGTGGAGGGGTTCGAATGTAGCGAATGTGGAACACTGATCACCGCAGATGTCGATCAATGTCCGGTCTGTGGAGTGATCTTCGAAGTGGTCGAGTTCGAATGCCATGCCTGCGGTTCGGTGGTGGACGAAGACGCGGTGGAATGCCCCGTCTGCGGTGTGCGGTTCGTCGAGGGCGGTGAACAACCGACGCTACGCGGTGAACCGGCTGCTGGAGAAGAGGAAATCGAAGAAGGAGAAGAAGAGGAAGTGGAAGTAGAAGGTGCACCGGAGGGTGTACCCGAGCGAGAAGAGGTGCCGGAAGCAAGAGAGGGTGCCGGGCGCGCCGCTGAGCCGAGCGCGCACGAGCAAAAAGCACAATGGATGGAGCAACAACAAAAGATCAGCGCCAGTCTCTTCGATCTTGCGGGGGTAACGAAAAAGGAGACGGGCGCAGCGGAAGCCGCGCCCCCAGCGGCTGCAGCTGAAGAAGAGGTCCCGCTCGAGGAAGCGACGGCGCGTGACACCTACCAGATCTTTCTCCAACGCAAAGCGGAGCGTGCGGTGGAAGAATCGAGGGACCTCCTCGGTGAACTCCAGGCGCATCCCATCGAGCTGGGCGAGCTGCGTGAGCGGGTCCAGACCGCGGAGGAGCAGTACGAAGCGGAACAGTACTCCGCAGCGCGCAAGACCGCCGAAGCGGCGTGCGTCCAGATGGAGGGGATGAAGCGTGAGTATCTCGAACAACAGGTCGAGGACAAGCTGGAGACGCTCCGGCGCGCGTTCGAGGAGCTGGACGAGCGCGAATGGGACTCGGAGCTGGAAGATGCGGAAGCGTTATGCTCGGAAGCGGAGGATGAGGCGGCGGCGCGGAACTATAGCACCGCATTATCGATGCTCGAGCAGGTGGCCACCACACTTGAGGCGGTGCGTCCGGAGATCAGCACCAAAGCACTGACCAAACGCGCCTCGGGCGAGCTGTTCCAGGCACGGTCCATGATCCAGTCGGTCAAGGAGCGCGATATCGGCGCATCGGAGGCACTGGAGCATGCGGAGGCGCTGCTCGAGGAGGCGCAGGAGCAGTTCGAGTATGGTAATTACGAAAGTGTCATCCATCTTGCGCAAGATGCCATGGCCGATGTGGACGCGGCGACCAAGCCGGGTGCGCCCAGGAAATTGCAGCGGCTTATGAGCGCGGTAAAAAAACAGGTACAGAAGCTAAAGAGCGAAGGTGTGAGTGCATCTGAGGCGTACCACTATCACGAACAGGCGATGGACGCATACGAGCGTGGCGAGTGGAACGAGGCGGGGAAGTTCGCCATGCGTGCGCGTAAGATCGCGTCGCGTGCATCGAAGAAGCAGATGGTCCAGAAGGTGCGTGAGGCGATCATCACCACCGAAAAGAAGCTCGCAAAGCTCACCGATCGCGGTGTGGACACCGAGACGCCGAGGAAGCGGCTCAGGGCGGCGAAAGCGGCGTTCAAGAGAAAGGATCTGAAGGGTGCGCGGCACCACGCGATGCATGCGAGTAAGCGTGCCAAACAGTTACGCCGCGAGTATCTCATCGAGAAGACCGAGACCGCATTGGCAGGGCTACGCGGGACGGTCTATGACGCGGCACAGCTCGGTATCGACGTCGCTGCACCGCGGGCTGCGTTGGAAGCGGCCGAGGATGAGATGGGATCCAACCAGTACGGCCCCGCATATAAACGCATCAAGAGTGCCGAAGAGCAGTTGAGCGTGGTTCTTAAGGAGCGCGTGGAAGCGGAACTGGAGCGCACGACCTGGCGCACAAAACGCGTCCGCGACGCCGGTGGTGAGACCGGGGAGTGCTACGACCTCCTCACTCGCGCCGAAGAGGCACTCCGTGCAGAGGAGTACGCCGCCGCGAGCGCTTATCTCGACGATGCGAACGCGCGGCTCGACAGCGTGGAAGCGGCGTTGCCCGCACCGGTCATCGAAGAGGAAGCGGAAGTAGAAGCGGAAGAACGCCCGCCAGTGGTGCCGGTCAAGCGCCGACCGGAGGAATGGCCGGCCGAGGGTGCCGAGGTTGCCGAGGCAGCGGAAGAAGAGGAGTTCGTCACCGCCGAGACGCGGGTGGCGGAGGTTGGAGCCGAAGCCGAAGCCGAAGCGGAGCGTGCGCCCGTTTTGGTGCCAACGGTGGAGGCTGCGGAGCAAAAAGCAGTTGCGGACGAGGAACTCCAGCGGCTCTATTTAGAATTGGAGCAACTTCGCGGCAGGCTCGACGAGATGAGTGCCGAGAATGCGACCTTGCGTGAGGAAAAGTCGGACCTCGAAACGCTCCTCGACGAAAAGGAGACGGAGACGGCCGAGCTCGCCGCGACCATCGCCTCGGTCTCCGAAGGGCGCGACGAGATGGAGGCGGCGCTGGAACAGAAATCCACGGCGGCGGATGAGCTCGATGCGTTGGTGAGATCGACCCAGCGTCGATACGAGGACCTCCTCGACGAGGAACGCGCCGAGAAGGAGCGGCTCAGGGATAAGGTGGAGGAACTACGGCTCGACCGCCAGCGGCTCGAAGAGGAGCTGCGGGCGGAAGGTATCGCACGCGAACGGCTCGAGACCGAACGGCTGCAGCAAGAGATCCAGCGTCGACAATCGCTGGAAGAGGACCTCAAGTTGATGCGGCAGAACAAGAAGGAGCTGGAAAGCGAGTTCGAGGCGGTACGCACCGCGCGCGACGAGAAGGCAAAGCAGCTCGCAGAACTCGACGCAGCCAACGACGAACTAAGGCGCGAGCGCGCAGAGCTGAAAGAGGAACTCGAGTCGCTCGAGAGTGAAGAGACGGTGCAGATGGCCGAGGTGGTCAGGAGCCGCGAAGGGTACGAAGAGGCGCTCGAGGAGTTGCGTGAAACGAACCACGAGCTCAAAGCGGACCTCTCTCAACGCACGGAAGAACGCGCTCAGCTCCAGTCGAAGCTCGACGAGCTGCGCGAAGCAGATGCGGTGCGGGGAGAGGAGCTGGCGTTGCTCAAAGAGGAGGCGGCATCGGTCCGCGATTCGCTGGAGGAGGCGAAGTCCGCGCTGGATGAGAACGAGGAGACCCGTGAGCGGTTGAAAGCGGAGCTCGAAAGTGCGCGGGAGGAACAAAAACGGCTCGAAGAAGAGCTGGAGGCCGAGGGCGCGCACCGCGAGAAGCTCGAAACAGAGCGCCTCACCCACGAGATCGAGCGTCGCGAAGCGCTCGCCGCCGAGCTCGAGACGCTGCGCGAAGAGAAGCACGAAGTGGATCAGCAGCTCAAGAGTAAGACGACCGCCATGGAGCGGCTCGAAGGTGAGCTCGCATCGGTTTGCGACCAGCGTACGGAGCTGGAAGGTGTACAAACGGAGCGCGAGGCAGAACTGGAGCGGTTGAAAGCGACCCATGCGAAAACGGAGACCGAACTGGAAGGGCTCCGGGAGGAGTTCGAGACGCTCCGTGACCGACATACCGCATTGAAGACCGAATTGGACGACGAACTGGACGCCAAGGCGGAACTCTCCGGTAAGCTGGCGGAACGCGCACGGGAACTGGAAGCGGCGCGTGAGGCGGTGGAGACCGAGCGTTGCGAGAAGGAGGAAGCCGAGGCTAAGAAGGTGAAGCTGGAGCGGAAATACATCGACGAGCTCGAGACGGTGCAAGCCGATCTGGACGCGGCGCGCGCCAAGCTCGAGACTGTTCGCGAGGCACAGAAGGAAGAGGAAGCGCGCGTGGGAGAGCTGAAAAAGGAGCGCGATCGCCTGCGCGAGGAACTGAAGGCGGAGGGTGCAGCCCGCGAACGGCCTGAGAACGAACGCCTCGCTCGGCTGGAGAGTCACCGCGAAGAGCTGGAAGCGGCGTTGGAGGATGAGCGCGACCGCCGACGTCGACTCGAAACAGAACTGGACGAGAAGTCGACCGTGGAAGAGGAGTTGGAAACGGTGCGCGACGCACGTAACGCGCTCCAGTCCAAGCTCGAACGGCTGGAGACGACGAAAGAGTCGCTCTCGTTCAAACACCGTGACATCTCGCGGAAGACCGAACGGCTCGACAAGGAGGTCGCATCACTCGGTGAACAGCTCGACACGCTCCGGACGCGGAACCGTACGCTCTATCATGCCCGTGAGAAGCTCGGGTTCGAGCTCAAGAGCCATCGTGCGCAGATACGCGGTCTGCACGAGCAGCTGCGCTTATTGGGCGGCCAGAACGACCGGCTGCAGCGTGAGCTTCGTGAGGCGGTGCGCGAGCGTGGCGAGGAGCGGACCACGGTCGAGACGCTGCGGAACGCGCTCGAGAATGTCAAATTCAAGCTCAATGCGGAGCAGAAGGACCGCGAGATCAATGCGGAAGAGCGCTTGAAGCTCAAGGTTGAGCGCGAATCGCTGGAGAGCGAGCTGACGGAAGCGAAGCTGAAGGCGGAGTCGCTCCAGTCCGAAGTGCGCTCGCTGCGCGAGGTCCGCGATAGGCTCGGCGGTGAACTGAAACGGATGCGGAAGGATCGCGAATCGCTCAATGCAGAGCTGCGGATGGCGCAGCATGAGCGGCTGAAACTGAACCGCGAACTGAGCGCGCAGCAGAAGGCGCGCGAACGGGTGGAGGCGGAGCTGGAGCGGCAGCGCAAGGAAACCGATCGGTACCTCCGAATGATGAAGGAGCACAAGGACCGCGAGGTCGCCACTGAAGCGGCGACGCAGCGCGCGTCCGCCGACGAACTGGCATCGATCAAAGCGGAGCGCGAGCGGCTCCAACAGGAGCGTGCCGCATTGGAACGTGACCGACGCGAGCGGCTGGCGAAAGAGATGATCGAGCCGGAGCCAGAGTTAGAGCCAGAGGTAGAGTTAGAAGCCGCACCCACCGTCGAGGTGGAGCATACGGAACCGATATCGGAGGTTGCTAAACCGGCACCGGTCCCCGAGCCAGCGCCTGCGCCCGAGCCCGAACCGATACCGGAGGCGCGACCTACTCCCGCACCTGCAGGAGCACGTGCACGTGCACCGGTGCCCGAGCCCAAGCCCGAACCGATACCGGAGGCGCGACCTACTCCCGCACCTGCAGGAGCACGTGCACGTGCACCGGTGCCCGAGCCCGAACCCGAGCTGGAGCCGGGAGCGGAAATGGAGGCGGAAGTGGAGGCAGAGGCGGAGGTTGAGGCAGAGGCAGAGGCGGCGCCCGAGGCGGAGCGTGCACCCGCTCCCGGTCCCGCACCTGGTGTGAGAGGAGCGGAGGTGCCGGAGGACCTCACCGAACTCCGCGAGCGCGCGCTTGCCTATTCGGCGCGCGGCGAGCATGCACGCGCATTGCGTACGCTCAATAGGCTCCTCGAGCTCGATCCGTCGCATCCGGAGGCATGGAACGATAAAGGCGTGGTCCTCTGGAAGCTCGGCCGCGAATCGGAGGCGCTGAGCGCGTATGAGAGGGGCGTCGATGCCAACTCGCGCAGCCCGGAGATCTGGACCAATCTCGGAGTGGCGTACAAGCACGCCGGGAGGCTCGAGGACGCCATCGAATGCTACCAGCGCGCGCTGAAGCTCGAACCCGACAGCGACGAGATCTGGTCGAAC
>CAZSUE010000117.1:0-2588 GCA_964609045.1 uncultured archaeon
GCTCGAAGTTCCGACTGCTCGAAAGCGATAGCGGTGGGAACGACGACGAGTAGACGAAAAGACGAAAAGACGAGATGACGAGATGACGAGGAGTAGACGAACGGCTTGAGATCTCGTGTACGTGAACTCGTCGGGTCGAAAATCTCGATCTCATTTCAACTCATGCATTGGGCCAAACACTGCACTGCAAAACAAGTCGTGCTTTGCTCACGCGCAACGCAATACGCTTTGCGTACTGACCGATTCTGTACAAACGCCGATCGTCGCGGTGAGACCGACGAAGATCGACGCCTCGATCGGCAACCGTTATTGTTTTCGAGACGACTGGATGAATGGACGGGAGAAGTACTGCTGAAGTAGAGATAATCTAAGATCGTTCGCGCTTTCGTCTCATAGCCAGTCGTATCGTGAATAATGCCGCGTGATAACGATTCGTTCGATGATCATTTCTCACCGACGATCTGGACGATGATCGTCCGGTCGCGTGGCTTATTGTCGAGCTCGACGAACACGATCTGCTGCCATGTCCCGAGGATCATTTTCCCCTTTTCGAACGGGATGGTGAGGCTCGGCCCCATCATCGATGCGCGAATGTGGGAATGACCGTTGCCGTCGTGCCACCGGAGATGGTGCTTATACTCGATACCTTTGGGAAAGAGCCGTTCCAAGGCGTCGGGGAGGTCTTCGAGGAGGCCGCTTTCGTACTCGATGGTCGTTATCGAACCAGTAGCACCGGGCACGAAAACACATACCAGTCCTTCTTTGAGATTGGATTCGCTAACGACTTTCGCGACCTTCTTGGTGAGATCGATGATATGGACTTCGCCGTCCGTCTCGAGCTTGAGGGTTGATGAGTACACTGGCATTCGTTTCACCATGTTCTTATTCAATCGACCCCTAGATATATCGATTGCTATTTATAGTTGGGGTCCCAACAGTGCTCCACAGGGTGTGGTTATGTGCAGAAGTGGTTCTGGGTCTGGCAAAAATCCGCGACGATCTGGTCGTGGTCGAACGCGAGCGCGGGTAGTTCGTCGAGGTCGAATCGGTCCACCGCCGCTGCGTCATCGGCAGCGTGAACCTTACCCCCGACGATCCTGCAATGATAGACCACACTGACCGTATGTCCGCGCGGGTCGCGGTCCGGGTGCGAATAGACCCCGACGAGGCCAACGATCTCGGTTTGCACCGATATCTCTTCCAACAGCTCGCGGCGGACTGCGTCTTCGGTGGTTTCGCCATAATCGACGAAGCCGCCGGGAAGCGCGTATCGATGCTGATAGGGCGGATTCTTACGACGGATGAGGATGAGCTGTCCATCGACGAGGACGATGCCGTCCACGGTCAATGCGGGTTTTGCACCATAGCGAACGACCTTCTGGATCTCGTCGTTATAGAGATCGAATTTCCGCAATATCTCGCGCCCTTTCACGGTCAAGCGCGATTCGCCGCCACCTTTCCCCCCACGCGTGGACTCCACGACCGACGCGCCGACCCCCTCCTCGATCTTGCGGAGGATGCCCCATGCATGGCGGTACGACATACCCATATTCTGTGCCGCTTTGCTCAGTGACCCTTCCGTTTCGATCAGTCGCAGCAGCTTGGCGCGGCCCGTGCTGAGGATCGAATGGCCGTCTCGCTCCAACCACGTTTTCGCCTGCACTTCGCACATAGATGGACAAGCGGTTCAACGGTGCAAATAGTTTCCTGCGTCGATATCGGTTCCGGCACAGTATCGAGGGTGTCGCTCGGACGCTCACAGCGCTTCCATGTCCATTTTCGACGCGATTTCGCCATCTTCCGCACCGTTCTTCCAGGGGTTGTAGCTGTTCTCACCCGGTAGCGTCACGGCGGGGCGGTGCGCGGGGTCGCCGTAGACGGCGAACATCGCCGTTTCTTTCCAGTGGCCGCCGCGACCGCTCTCCTCGGTCGATTCGAACGGCGAGATCTGGTAATCGCGGTTCGGGTTGTTCATATACCGGTTCACGATCCAGCGCATGGCGTGGCCGATGGTGCCGTACTCTTCCTCGGTATTGAGGATACCGTCCCACCAGAACGCGTAGATCGCGTCGTTGAGGTCCCATTCATAGTCGCCGTCGCTCCAGGCGGGGTTGATGATGCCGGGGAGGTGCTCTTCTGTGCCGGCGGAGAAGTCCTGGCCGATGTTCGAATACGAGACCTCGGTCGCGCCGCCAACCGCAACTGCGCCGCCATAGAGATATGAGGTCGCAAAGAGCCGATCCATTTCCACATCTTCCGCATCCTCGCCATAACCGGTCCCATGGATCTTGGCATTCTGGCAACTGACGAAGAACGCGGTCTGTGGCGGAAGGTCCATCTCGCGCACCTCTTCGGATGAGATCTTCCCCTCCTCGCCGTTGGGGCCGTAGACGCGCACCGAGTAGAGCGAACCGTAATCCGACCCGTGGCCGCGATAGGCGACATAGCTCGACGATTCGAGGATCGGGTGCATATTCGGCTCGGCCGTGCCCACGACGCCGTCACCGATCAACACGCCACTCCCCGAGGGGCCGTAGTATTCGTACGCAAACCCCTCGTCTTCGAAATCTTTGCAGATGAATCGCGCG
>CAZSUE010000117.1:2598-10100 GCA_964609045.1 uncultured archaeon
TGGAGCCGTTCGTAGGTGATCTCGTAGCCGGAGAACGATGCTCCTTTCTTCTTCCAGTTCACTTCCTCCGCACCGCCCGTATACTCCACCGTCCGCAACTCTTGAATGTGGTCGAACTGGTAGGTCCTCGCCAGCTGGTTCGACAGCCCGGCGAGGTTCCAGTTCACCAACCGGCCCACGGCGGTATCCATGTGATACCATTCCTCTTCGAGAAATCCGTAGATCACATCACAGTTGACGAGCACGTCACCGTCGCCGTTGCCAGGCAGCTGGAACTGTGATACCGCGGCTGCAGAGCCGACGAGACCGACATAGTCGAGGGGGCCGTAATTGAAATTGAGATCGATCAGCGCATCGTAGTAGCCGATGGCGCGCGCATTGAGTGTAAAATCCATATTCCCCAGCGTACTGCGTCCTTCGTCGTTGGGTTCGATCTCGGTGATGACATATCCGCGGTGATACGCCGCCACGGTGGGTGCCATGACGGAGAGTGCGTCGATATGGAAGTTGGAGTCGTAAGTATCATACGCCTCTACATTCTCTTCCAGCGTTTTCGTGCTGAGATCGTACGGGTTGGCGACCACGGTATAATTCGCCTCGATCCCATGGGCGCGTAGCGCGGCCCAGGCGTCGGTCTGGTTGGTAAAGGTCGGCCGGCTTTCGTCTAGTACCATCACCGCGTTCTCGACTGCGGCGACCGGTGCGGCCCACATCGCTTCCTCGTAGGATGCGACGGTCATAATATCCGCGTAACCTTTGAATTGAGCGAGGACCATGGGGTCCATGGGATAGCGCACGACATTCTCGACTTGGCTCGCCACTGCGGTCTCGAGCGCATCGTCGTCGGTAAAGAGCAGCTTCGGTGCAGCGGTCGCATCCTCCGCACCGTTGAGCGTCAACTGCTCGATGGTGGAGAGCTGATGCATGTTCAGCTCCCCTTCCTCGAGAATGAGGAGTGGGTGGAAACCGTTATGGACGGCGAGCGAGGAGAGGCAGGCGATGAAGGCGGATTCGTCCATATCGTGTGGCTCGTCGACGAGGATGATATATTCTTCCGGCAGCTCGGTGCTGGGACGGTATTGTAGCCCTTCCGCTTCCTTCGGTCGATACGCAACGATCCCGATGACGGCGGCACCGAGTAAGATGCCCACGATGATGAGTCCATATAGCTTCTTTCGATCCATTTCGCCCCTCCTGAGAGCTCGCTAATTGCCTGTGGATGGATCTGCTGGACTTATATTATTTATGGTAAATGAATGGTAAATGACCTATCGCGCCTCGGCACCCTCGACGGAACGGAAGCGCCCACCCCGCTTTGGCATTCCCAACTTCTCTGGCCACTCCGCTGTTCGGTCCGTAGCGACACGGACATGCATGGTAACGACATACACACGCCCATGACATGGTGAAAACCTTTAAAACCCATGCTGACGCTTAATCGGAGCGGGCAATACGGGCTCATCGCGTCCAAACTGTGGTCTTTCGTGTCCTATGGACCAGGATCCAGTACGAGGACTCGGCGGGGCGCGAAAAACGATCAAGGTGATACAACATGGCAGGTGGCGCCGGTCGAAGCGAGGCGGTCGATAATTATATCCTCCAGTTCAATCCAGATGTGATGCAGATCTTCATCGCGTTGCGCGATGTCATCTTCGAAGTCGAGCCCGAGATCAACGAAATAATGAAATGGCGCCATCCGGTCTATCAGATGAGAACGAAGGTGTTCCATATGTACGGCGGCCGCGATCATGTCAAACTCTCTTTTTTCAACGGCGCCGAGCTCGACGACCCGGGGCAACTCCTCAAAGGGACAGGGAAGAAACATAAGCATCTCAAGATCTACAATTTGGACGAGCTGACCTCGAAACCGATCCAAGAACTATTGCGCACCGCCGTCGATCACGATCTTCAGAACAATTGACCGGTGACCGCGGTCCGTTGAAGTGTCGGCAGGCGCCTTTCGAGATCGGAAGACCTCCATTTCCATAACCTTGTCGCTAGAGGGGCGGGCCTCCCGTGACAACGAGGTCGGGAGGATCGATCGACCGATCGTTCCAAATTGTCACCAAGGGGTGACGACGATGAAGAAGAAGCATTTCATTAAGCTTATCATCACGCTGATCGTGATCGCGGTACTTGCGGTACTTGCGGTCGTGATCGCAGTTTTCGATATTCTAGGGTTTATGGGCAGATTTATTATCCCCCAATTCTTCATCTTTGGCGGGCTCGGAATATTCTTTCTCTGGTACCGCGATATCTACCAACGACGGATAGAGACCGCGAGCAACTATATGGGCCAAGCCATTTCGCAGGCGAACCGTTATCAATATCAACCGCCACCATCACAGCCGGCCCCACAAGGGTACGGCTATGGGTATGGTCTGCTCGTAGGTGGTATGCAAATGCCGCCCCGATCGGGAGGCGCGCCCTACCCCGCGCAGCAAACCCTATATGGCCAAGCACCTCCTATGTCACAGCCACCATCACAGCCACCATCACACCCACAGCAACCGACCTATCGACCGCAATATCAAGCTACTAACCAATATGCCGTTGCCCAGAACCAGAACCAGAACCATACACAGAACCAGACACCAACCCAGAACCGCTGTCCCTACTGTGGTCAGCCCAACCCCGGCACCCCATTCTGTCCGTATTGTGGTCGTCCGCCCCGCTGAGGTATCGCAGTTTCAATTACAGTTTTTCTCTTCCGCCGCATCACGCTCGCACACCGCTCTCTTTTCACAAAGCGTCAGCACTCTCGCGTGCTCCTCTCTCATCTTTATCGAGGGTGAGGTGACGGGCGGGGAGGATGGGTCGCCATAAAAGCGTTATTCCATCGTTCATAGCCATCGTCGCCGGCATCGTCATGGCACTAATGATGAGGGGTGGGAGCGATGGTATGGCCTATCTCATCTTTTTTGGAGCCTACATCCACGCCATGGTGGCGAGCACATTGCTCTGGCTACAACAGACCCGTGAGCTCCAATCAAAGAATGCCGCTCTCTATATGCGCCATGCGCATCCGCATCCGCATCCGCATGCTCGGTCCACGGTCCAAATGCCATGAAACGAAAACTCCTATTCGTGAGATATAGGACGGAGGAGTTGTTTCAGAGCGAGCGGATGGAAAACACCCAGGAGGGGGTGGGCCCAAAACCCCAAACCCAAACCCAAATCCTAACCCCCAACCCCCAGTTTTAGCCCCAACGCAACCGCAGATCGGCGCCCAGTATCCCAGCCCACTCCCGATGGGTCATTCACCATCAAACGGGGGCGGTCTACCTTTGCCACATTCTCAATACCAGCAGCCCGAAGTAGCAACGCATGGTTCGATTCGATGGAAAAAAGATGGAAAGGGCATCGGCCATTGTATGGAACACAACGACCGATCCATATGAGAGAGTATGAGTGGAGAATGTCAAATACAGTATGAGGGGGTTCGTATCTGAACTGAGGTAAAAAGGAGTGTTGCCCTTTCCGTGAGTGCGATCGTTGTACTACTATATCTACTTTGGGGCGAGAGCTCGACCAGATCGCGGTAATTAGTAGAGAAGTCGTAGCATGAGCGGGGTGCGGGAGGCGTGACGCTGCTCATATCGCGAAGGGAGCTGAGCGCTCGACACTGCGCTCCAGCTGGAATGGGATCGATACAAACATTAATAATAGGTCCCTGCATGTAGCCGCTGACCTATACCAACCCTGTACGATCCCCATACGCCCCCCATACGCCCCCCATACGCCCCTCATACGCCCCCCCTTCCATGAAATGATAGGTGAGTGCGAACGATGGCAATCGAAATATTCGGCTACGACATCCAACAACAGCTCCCGTTGATCGGCATCAGTCTTTGGAACCTCATCCTCTTTGTCATCGTGCTCGTCGTTGGCATCCTCGCGGTCAAGCTCGCTTCACGTGGGCTGAAAAAGGCGATGCTCCACGCCAAGCTCACGAAGATCATCGCGGAATTCCTCACACGCGTCTTTCGGATCATCCTCTATGTCTTCGTCGTCGCTATCGCGCTCGGATTTCTCGGAGTCGATGTCGGAGCCGGACTTATCAGCCTCTCCGTCGTTTTCGGTTTCGTCCTCGGGTTCGCGCTCGGCGATACGCTCAGCAATGTCGCCGCGGGGTTCATGATCGCGGTGACGAAACCGTTCCGCGCCGACCATTATGTCGAACTGAACGGCGAGAGCGGCAAGGTGCAGCATGTGGGCATCGTCACCACCGAACTCAATACGCTCGATAATAAGCATCTCGTCATCCCGAATAAGGCGGTGTGGAACAGTAATATCATCAACTATAGCCACAACCCGATCCGCCGCGTCGACCTCGTGACCGGTGTCGGGTACGACGACGATCTCGATCTGGCGATCAAAACCTCGATGAAGACGCTTCGCGCCGACCCGCGCGTCCTCCCCGACCCCGAACCGCAAGTAGCGGTGAACGAAATGGCGGACTCGTCGGTCAACCTCGTGGTCCGACCATGGGTGAAGACCGAGGACTACTGGGGTCTTTATTTCGATCTCAAAAAAGCGCTCAAAGAGGCCTATGACAACGCGGGGCTCAATATTCCGTACCCACAGTCCGACATCCACATCGTCGAGGATACGACGAAGTGAAGAAAACAGACCCGAGCCATCCATATTCGGGCATCGGGCATCTCATCAGGATGCCCGCATGTGCCCTCCCTCGACATTGAGCCATACAACGAAGAGCCGAGGATCGATACGAACGAATACGAACGAATACGAAAGAGGGATAAACCCCTCTTCCGTTCTCGTATTGGATGCGTGGCAGCTATGTCGTTTGATCGGTTCCTCGCGCAACTGCGAACACTCAACGCCGACCCTTCCCTCCTCAGTACCCTCGATCCCGCGGAACGCCGCGCCGTGCTCGACGCGCTATGCGAGGTTCGTCGGGCGTTATCGGGTACCAACGAGAATACCGATGCAGAATCGCGCATCGAGCAGTTCATCAAACGATATAAGAACGCCAAACTTCCCAAACCGCGCGCGTCGCCCGCGTTGCGAGGGATGTTTCCGAAAAGCGTTACCGTACCGCCCAAGGAGATCCTGAACGACGCCGTGCTCATGACCCTCGATCGGCTCGAGCAGTTCGTCTAAGTCCCGACCCAGCGCTACCACTCACGAAACATGAACGGAGCCCGAGTCGCGTTTCCATCCTCGCATCACAGTGAACGGACCCAGACCAAGGGAGAAAGTGAAATGGAGGTCAGCATCGAGGTCGAGCCCATCGAGATCGACGGCGAGCTTTTTATCCCGTTCCCCAACGGTCTCGCCGAGCTCGTCGAGTACGAAAAGGGCGATCAACTCGTCTTTATCGCCGACGGCGAGCGGCTCCTCATCCAGAACAAACGCCTCTACGAGTCCGAGCTCTGCGATATCTGCCACGAGTCCAAGAAAAAGCATCTGTGCCTCTCGTGCGGCAAGCGGGTCTGTTCCAACTGCTACTGGTCCATCGGCGGGCTCTGTAAACAATGCATGAGCCAGCAGAGAGATTGAATCCCCCTCGCAGGCGCCTCTGAGCTCTCCCCGCTCCTATTTTTCGTGCGGGATATAATCGCCGAGCAAATTGCGCATCAGCTTATTTTCCGCCTTGCGTAGATGCTCGTGCACCATCTGGACACTGATCCCCGCACGCTTCGCCAGCGCCTTCGCCGAGACCTCCCGCGGTATCTCATAGTACCCCTCCTTACTTGCTAAAAGCAGCATCTCGAACTGTTTCGCCGTCAGCTCGCGAAGGAGATACTCGCCGGTGAACACCGGCGGCGTCACCGAGCGCACCGTGAATTCGATGCCGATATCGTGCAGGATGCGCAATAGCTCCTGCAGCGTGGAATGGTGCGTGTAGAACGAGACCACATACTCGTCGCCGGTATAATACTCCGGGATGGTGAAATAGACATCGTAATCGAGCTCATCTAAGATCTCGCCCAAGAGCGGGTTGGGTTGGATGCGGTAGAAGACGGTATAGTCCGGATGATCGGCCTTGATGATCTGGACCTCGAGCACGCCGAACCGGTCCACCATCTCGCGCGGGTTCGACACCGCCTCGGTCACCGTCACGCGCATCACGAAGAGCGTCCTCCCCTGGAGCGAGCGCAGCTCGCCCAATTTTTCCGTGCGCGCGATATATTGTGAAAGTCCCTCGAAACCGGCGAACTCGAGCACCTCGCCGTCGAACGCAAGCGTCACTTTCTTGATCCGGTCGATGTCGATGTCGATGTCGATCGCCGTGGCGTCGACATCAGCATCGGTATCCCACACATCGTCGCGGTCGATCTCTGATCCAGCCATCAACCGGCTATATATACTCCCAGATATTTAAACCTTAAAGCTCACATAGCGCTCGTCGGCAACGCGCTTCTCGAGGCGTACATCGCCACCGCGAACACGACGCTGCTCGATGCCGCAGAACGCGTCGCAAACGCCTTTATCCTCGACCAAGCCGATAACTGGTCAATACCCCACTATGAGGATCATATCAACGGCACGACCACTTACGGCCCCGTCAGCGGCGATATCGATACGAACTTCTTCACACCGCTCGTATTCCTCCACAAACTCTCCTCGGCCACCGACGACGCCAGCTACCGCAACGCCGGTCAAAGTGCGCTCGACAACCTCATCGACGGGAACTGGTCCGCAACGAACTATCTCGACTCTATCCTCACCAAGCGTTACGGCCACGACCTCTGGCGCGCGAGCTAACCCATCGAGGCGTTTAGGCTCTATGAGAACGAGACCGCGGCCACCGCGCTCGCCGACACGCTCTCCTCGTACCAGAACGCGACCACCGGCGGATTCCCCTACGATGTCGCTTCCGACCGGCACCAGTCCACCGTCGACACCGCGCTCTTCGCGCTCCACCTCGCACGCCTGAACGCCACCCGCTACGCAGTGAATATCTCCGCAGCGGTCGATTTCACCCTCGATTCGCAATTCGACCATGGCGCGTTCGCAGCCTACTTAATCGACGGGAACCGACATCAGTGGCTCGACCTCCAGACGCAAGCCTACGCCACCGCGTTCCTCGCAGAGGTCGGCGTGCACCAACGCAACCGCACCCTCCTCACGGAGGATGTTTCCGCTGCGGTCAACTGGACTATCGACGCGCAGCTCGAGAACGGCGGCTGGTGCTATGCAGATGCACCGGGCAATACACCGTCCATCCCCAACGAGTACGCGCAGGTCGACGCCGACGCGCTCTATGCACACGCATCCGCCGCATCTACCCAGACCGCGGTCTTTGGCACAGAGCGCGACGAACATTCCGGCGCCTACGATATCGCCTACACCCTCGAGACCGACGCACTCCCGGGCACCTACGACCTAACGGTGCACTGGGTCGACACCGACGGCACGACCCAGACCGGTACCGTCACCGTCACGGTGGTCATCGAGTAGAATGGATCGAGAATGGGAACAGTAAACATGGATAAGCACAAGGATAAGCACAAGGATAAGCACAAGAATAC
>CAZSUE010000118.1:0-498 GCA_964609045.1 uncultured archaeon
CCCCGCACCCCGCTCACCGCTCCAACAGCGCCACCGTCTCGTCGATCTCCTCTTGCGTCACGCCCGCGATGATCCCTTCCAATTGCTTGACCGTATTGGCGAACCGCTCGCCCTCGGCGGCGGAGATCCATGCGAGTTGCAGCCGCTCCGGATCGATCCCCAGCCGCTCCATCTTCTTCCAGTATTTCTTGACCCTTTTATCGGTCTGGTAGTTCGCGTCGATATAATGGCAATCGCCGAGATGGCACCCCGCCACGAGCACCGCGGCGGCGCCGGCGCGAAACGCCTCTTCGACGAAATCCATGCTCACCCGCCCCGAGCACATCGTACGGATGATCCGGATGTTCGGCGGGTACTGCATCCGCGAGACCCCTGCGAAGTCCGCGCCTGCATAGGAGCACCAGTTACAGCAGAACGCCACCGCCTTCTTGTCCGCGTCCTCCGCTGTGGCCGCCTCCACCTGCGAATAGATCTGGTCGTCGGTAAAATGCCGCATGG
>CAZSUE010000118.1:508-10099 GCA_964609045.1 uncultured archaeon
GCCGGCATTGACGACCGGCAGGCGGTCGACCATGGTGATGGCGCCGAACGGGCATTCCGCACCGCAGGTACCACACCCCGAGCATGCCGCCTCGATCACCGTGCCGATCTTCTTATCCGTATCGATCTCGATGGCGTGGTACGGACAGATCTTGGCGCAGATACCGCACCCGCGGCAGAGCTCGGGGTCGATGCGCGAGGTGATCGCCTCCACCGTCACTTTCCCTTTCGCCATGAGGATGTTCGCACGTGCGGCGGCGCCGCTCGCCTGCGTCACCGAATCCTTGATATCTTTCGGCCCCTCCGCGCAGCCGCACATGAAAATGCCCGGCGTCGGCGCGTCCACCGGCCGCAGCTTCGGATGCGCCTCCATCAAGAACCCGTCGGAGGTATTCGAGAGCGTGAGGAGGCGCTGGATCACCTCGGAGTCCGGCTGCGGCTCGAGACCCACGGAGAGGATCACCATCCCCACCTCCTTCTCGATGATCTTGCCCAGCGCGGTATCCTCCACCTTCATCCGCAAATTCTTCGTCTCCTCCACCTCCTCGATATCGGCGGGCAGCCCCCGGATATAGACGGCCCCCTCCCGCTTCGAGCGCTGGTAGAGGTCCTCGAACCCCTTCCCGAACGCGCGGATATCGAGATAGAAGACCGTGATCTTCGTCTCCGGCCAGTGCTCTTTGATGAGGAGCGCGTCCTTGATCGTGTTCATACAGCAGATGTTCGAGCAGTACGGGTTGCCGCCCTTTTGCGACCGCGACCCGACGCACTGGATGAACGCCACCTCCTCCGGTATCTTTCGATCCGACGGTCGGATGAGATGCCCGCGGCTCGGACCGCCGGCGTTGATGAGCCGCTCGAACTCGAGGCTCGTGATCACATTCTCGTAGCGCGTATAGCCGTAATCGTCCAGTTCGGTCGGGTCGTACACACCGAGACCGGTGGCCACGATGATCGTGCCCACCTCGAAGATGAGCTCATCCTCCTTCTCTTCGAAATCGATGGCGTTGCGCTCGCACGCATCGAGACACCGACCGCAGGCCACCGGTTCCGTGCCCATACAGAGGTCCATATCGACGAGGTACTGCGACGGCACCGCCTGTGCGAACGGGATATAGATCGCATGCCTGATCGCCAGCCCGATATCGAACTCGTTGGGCGCCACACCCGGACAGACCGAGGCGCAGTCGCCGCATGAGGTACAATCCTCGGTCACATACCGCGGCGTCTTCTTCACTGTGACCTTGAAATTACCGATATAGCCGCCGACATCGGTCACCTCGCTGAGCGTGTAGAGCTCGATATTATCGTGATGGCCCGCCTCCGACATCTTCGGCGCCAATATACAGATCGAGCAGTCCATGGTGGGGAAGGTCTTGTCGATCTGCGCCATGCGACCGCCGATGCTCGGCTCCTTCTCGATCATGTACACCTTGTAGCCCGCATCCGCGAGATCCAGTGCGGCCTGGATGCCTGCCACACCGCCGCCGATCACCATCGCCCGCCTGATCACCGGCACTTCGGTCTCGTATTGCGCCTCGAGCAGTCGCGCTTTCGCCACCGCCATGGCGACGAGGTCCTTCGCCTTCTCGGTCCCCGCCTCTTTATCGTACAGATGCACCCACGAACAATGCTCGCGGATGTTCGCCGTCTCGAAGAGGTACTTATTCAGTCCCGCCTCCTCCACCGCCGCACGGAAGGTCGGCTCGTGCAGCCGCGGCGTACAGCTCGCCACCACCACACGGTTCAGACGGTGCTCCTTGATATCGCTCTTGATCAGCTCCTGACCCGGGTCTGAACAGGTATAGCGGTTATCTTTCGAAATGACCACATTCGGGAGCGTCGCGGCGTATTCGGCCACCGATTCACAGTCGACGCTACCGGCGATGTTCAACCCGCAATGGCACACATAGACGCCGATGCGGGGTTTCTCAACCGTTCCCACCATGATTGTATCTCCTGAATATTGCTGAGTATCAGTATGGATCTCTATCTGGGTCTCTATCTGGATCTGGGTCTCTATCTGGTTTTGTATCCAAAGCCGAAGCCGAAGCTGGAACTGGATCTCTATCTGGATCTGTATCTGTATCTGTATCTGGATCTGTGTCGGCATCTGAAGTCATGATCGAGGAAGGATTGGAATGGGACGGTGTATCTGTCCCCGGCACCGTTCCCTCCGCGCCTTCGGAAGGTGGTATCAGCCCCAGTTCCTGCGCGGTGACGGTGATGAGGTCGCAAACCGCGATATCGAACTGTGGCTCCATATGCTCGTTGGAAAGGTAACAGCGAAGATGCGTGAGGCATTTGGGGCAGCTGACCAGCATCGACGCCGCGCCGGTCCGTTCGCCGAGCGCCAGCTTCTCTGCGCGCATCTCGCGGCCGATGGCGTCACAGGTCAGCCAGGCGCTCACCCCGCAGCAAAGCGAACGATGCCGCTCGCGGTCCATTACCCGCCGCTCGAGCGAGGGGTTGGCATCGATCAGCGCGCGTGGCGCATCGTAGACACCGCAATGGCGCCCCAATCGACATGAATCCGCAAACACCACGCTGCTTCGCTTCTCAACCGCTCCATCTCCCTCGTCCTCTTCTGGTGTGGTTATGGTATCGGCCGCACCGCCCCCAAACGACAGCTCACCCGCCTCCAACGCCGCGGCGAGGTACTGGCTCATGTGCCAAACGGTAAACTCGTCTTCGAACCCGTCCAGATACGCCGGGTACGCGTTCCTCAGCGCGGCGTAGCATTCGTCGCAGCCGGTGAGGATCGTATTCACGCCGAGCCGCCGAAAGAGCGCGCGGTTCGCCTTCGCCAGTGCGCAAAAGGTCTGCTCGTCGCCGCTCCACAATAGGTCGTGGCCGCAGCAGCGTTCGTGATCGCTGATGATGGGCGTGACGCCAATATGGTTCAGTATCCGCACCGCCGCGTTCGCCATGGTGCGATACTCTACGCCGATATCGGCCAACAGCGTCTCATAGTACGGCAGCCCGCCGGTGAGGAAGATGACGCGGTCCGATCGCGCTTCTTTTTCGTCTTCGTCCCACCGATGTGTACCCGCTGGCCCCATGTCGGGTCGGTAGCGGACATCGTCGTCGATGAACGCGGTCCGGAGCTGTGCATGGTCCCTGTCCAGCATGCTCATCAGCCGCATCAGCTCCTGCATGATACCCGAATGCGCATACACCGGCGCATTCTCCGCCTCGAGCGCCACCGTCCGCAGTCGGCGCACGAAATCGGAGAGGTGCACATCGAGATGGCAATGATCGTGGCAGATATCGCAGCTCCGGCATCGCCACAGGTCAGCGTCGCATACCAGCTCCGTATCCATGGCCAGCAGCGCGCGCTTCACCATCAACCGCGGCGAATAGCTATCGTCCGTCCCCGCGGTCTTGAGGCTGATCGGGCAACTGCTGGTGCAGCGGCCGCAATCCAAACATTGGTACGCCCCGGTCGCCGCGAACGCCGCGGCGATCTGTTCGCGCACCGCGCCGCGCTTCTTCGCTACCGCGCGCAGCGACCCGCCCGCTTCCGGGATCGGGATATGTACCGCCGCACCGCGTTCCAACGGCGCGGGCCCGAGCCCGCGAACCGTCTCAACATAGTCGCTCATGACCGCGGCGAACCTCGCGCCCTCCGACGCACTGATCCACTCGAGCCAGAGCCGATCGCGCGAGAAACCGAGCGTCGCCAGTAACGCACGCGTCATCTCGATGGTCGCCTCCGCCCGTTCGTTCCCGTTGAGATAATGACAATCGCCCGGATGACAGCCGGTGACGAGGACACCGTCCGCACCGGCGGCGAACGCGCGGAGAATGAACGCGGTATCCACGCGCCCGGAGCACATCACCCGCACGAGCCGCATGTTCGGTGGATACTGGAACCTCCCGCTGCCCGCAAAATCCGCGCCCGCATAGGAACACCAGTTACAAGCAAAGACGACGATGCGCGGTTCGAAGCGTTCGACACTTTCGGCTTCGGCTTCTGCTTTGGCTTCAGCTTCGGCGGTCGTCGCCCCCTCATCTGCGCCTTCTGCCGCCTCTTTCTGTTTCTTTTGCTCCCACTCTGCCAGGCGCTGCTCGCGGCGCAGTTGACGACGGTCGAACGCGAAGCTCTCACCCGTCGCGTCTTCGGACTGGCCCGCGTCGCTCAAAGGGGCACCTCCTCGCGATTACGATGACAGCCGCCGCGAGACCCGTACGCCTCCAGCATCGCCATGATCTGGTCCGAAGTAAAATGGAGTGCCGTGATCGCGCCGCTGGGGCACCGCGCCGCGCAGACGCCACACCCCTTACACATCGCGGGCTGGATTATGGAAACGAGCCTCGTGCGCTCTTCCACGGGTGCGCCCTCACGCATCGGTTCCACCGCTTCCACGCGCTGGACCAGTTCCGGCGCATGGAACGCGCAGATGTCCACGCAATTGCCGCAACCCCAGCACCGCGTTTCGTCCACCACGGCGATACTCCCCTCAAGGTCGGTGCGCTCGTGCGTGATCGTGGTCAGCACCCGTCCCGCAGCGGCGGCGCCCTGGATCACGCTCTCCTCGATGAATTTCGGCCCCTGGGCACAACCGGCGATATACACGCCGGCGACCGTGGTATCAACCGGTGCGAGCTTCGGGTGCGCTTCGAGATAGAACCCGCGCGCATCGGAGGGCACCTTCAGTCGCTCCTGGAAATACGCAGCGCTGTCCGCGGGCTCCATCGGCGTTGCCAGCACCAGCCGGTCGGGGGCGAGTACCAGCTCCTCTTCCAGCGTCGTCTCCGTGAACCGTAATGACCCGTCGGAACGGTCGAATATCGGCGGCGCGTCGCGATCGTAGCGCATGAACCGCACCCCCGCCGCCATGGCGTCCTTATAGAGCTGCTCGGCGCTGGAGTGGTAGGTGCGGATATCGCGATAGAGGATAGAGACCTCATCGCCCCGTTCTCGTAGCGCCAGCGCGCGCGAGATGGCGACTTGGCAACAGATCCGCGAACAGGACGGGTTCTCATCCACCCGCGAGCCCGCACAGAGGACGAACACCCATTCTGCGGCTCCCTCATCCGTATCGAGGGCGAGGTTAAGATCGGCATCGTTATCGCTCGCGGCGAGCTGCCGCTCCAGCGCATCCAGCGTCATCACGCGGTCGTCGCTTCCGAGGCTGTAGATGTCCGGTTCGGCGGTCTCTGCGCCCGTGGCGAGTATGATCGCGCCCGCGGTCAGTTCCATCCCGGACGCGACCGTGACGGAGAAGTTCCCCACGAATCCGCCGATCTCCTCCACCGTCTCCCCCGTGAGGATCGTCACCCCTGCCGCTGCCAGCGCGGCCATCTTACGCGCGAGGAACGACGCCGCGTCCTCGTTCACCGGCGAGAGCTGCGAAAGCTGCCGCAGCATCCCGCCCAGTTCCTCCTCGCGCTCGATGAGCGTCACCGGGTAGCCCGCCGCGCCGATGCTCAGCGCCGCTTCGATCCCGGCGGGGCCGCCGCCCACCACCACCGCCGCTTGCGTGATATCGAGCTCGCGCTGCTCCAGCGGCGCGAGCCGTGCTCCGCGGGCCACTCCCATCCGGATCAGATCCTTCGCTTTCGCAAGCGCGCGTTCCGGTTCGTTACTATGCACCCACGAACACTGATCGCGGATATTGACGAGATCGAAGAGGTACGGGTTCAACTCCGCCTCCTCGCAAGTGTTGCGGAAGATCGGCTCGTGGGTGCGCGGCGTGCATGCCGCCACGATGACGCGATTGAGGTCCTCCTCCACAATTGCCGTTTTGATATCGGCCAGCGCGTTATCCGAGCAGGTAAAGAGCGAGCGCGTTGCATGAACGACATGATCGAGATCTCTCACATATTTCACGAGTGCACGCACATCGATCACGCTGCCGATGTTCGTCCCGCAATGACAGACGAACACGCCGATACGCGGCTCGGCGGTGGCCACGGGAGAACGCGCGAGCGTAGGCGCATCTTCGCCCTCGCCCGCAGCACTGCGGCGTGGGCGGGTGCCGGTCCGGGGCACGCTCGCCTTACCGTTCCGATGCGCCTCCAGCTCTGAATCGATCTCCCGCGGATGGACCGCCTCGTAGAATATATTCTCCCGTTCGCCATCGCTTGTCTCCCTCATGCCACAGCCATAGGCACGAACGGCGGCGGCGGACGCACTGGCAACCGAACCGGGGATATCTTTCGGACCGTCGGCAAAGCCAGTGAGGAACACGCCTGCCCGGGTCGAGCAGACGGGGTCACCGAACGGATGACAAAAGAAGCCCCGCACATCGCGGTCGATGTCCAGCACCGCTGCGAGCTCGTCGGTACCCTCACTGGGGATCAATGCGGACGCGAGCACCACGAGGTCGGCCTCCAGATCGTCCAGCGCACTGCGGTCCGTGTCCTCCACCGTCACCGCCAGCGCGCCGTCGTCGGTCCGGCGTACCGATGCGGCACGACCGCGCACGAACCGGATACCATACTCGTTCTTGGCGCGTTGATAATATTGCTCGAAGTTCTTCCCATAGGCACGCAGATCCATGTAGAGGATGGTCAGTTCGATATCCTCGCCGGCGGCACCATCGTCCGCGAGTGATCGCATGATATGGTCGCGCGCCAGGATCGCCTCCTTGATCGCATACATACAACAGACGCTGGAACAGTATTCGTAATGATTGACATCGCGCGATCCGACGCACTGGATGAAGACGATCTTTCGCGGGACCGTATGGTCGGAAGGGCAAATCACATGGCCGTTGGTCGGCCCCGAGGCGTTGAGGATGCGCTCGAACTCCAGCGCGGTGACGACATCCTCGTACGAGCGGTAGCCGTACTCGGTGATGTCGGTGGGGAGGTACTGATCGAACCCGGTCCCCACCACCACCGCACCGATGTCGATCTCGATGATCTCGTGGTCCATATCGTAATTGATCGCTCCACGCTCGCATCGACGCGCGCACTGGCCGCAGATGATCGGTTCGTGACCGAGGCATGCGTCCTGATCGATGACAAAGGTCGACGGGATCGCCTGCGGGAAGGGGCGATAGATCGCCTTGCGCGACGCCAGCCCCATATCGAACTCGTTGGGGAGGATCTGCGGGCAGTTCTCGGCGCATGCGCCACAGCCCACACATTTCTCCTCCTCCACATAGCGCGGCTGGCGATGGATGGTGACGGTGAACGCACCGGGCTCGCCGCGGATCGCGGTGAGTTCGCCATAGGTCAATAGAGTGATGTTCGGGTGACGCTTGGCCGCGACCAGTTTCGGCGAGAGGATACAGATCGAGCAATCGTTCGTCGGAAAGGTCTTATCCAGCTGCGCCATGCGGCCGCCCAATGACGGCGTCCGCTCGAGAATATAGACCTCACGCCCACAATCCGCGATATCCAATGCAGTCTGAACGCCTGCGATACCGCCACCGATGACTAATACTGCTGATGCGATCCAGATGCCTCCGTTCGTTCGTTTCGTTGGTTCGGTCACATACAGGGAGGGGTGATGATAGGTTCTGTGATCTGGTGTCGTTTTGTGTTGTATCCTGTCCTGTCCTGTCCTCATGTCCCGTCTCGTCTCGTCTCATATCGTGCGGGTCCGGCATGGTCGCTCTCACCCGCCCGATCATATCGACGACCCGACTCACCGTGGACGAGCCATAGTTCCGCCCCGCCCTCATCGTCGCCGGTTCGAGCCGTCGACCGCTCGTCGATGCACACTATTGTCACGCCGACGAACGGCCGCGTCGCCACCTGAAACACCCACCGACCACGCCATATGGGACCCAACGGGGCCGGATGGGGCAGGCGGAAATGGTCGACGCCAGCCACCCGTCGGCAACTTCCCACACCCCTGTTGCCGTATCTGTCGCGGGGGCGTCTTTATGCCCAGTCCTCATTACCTTCTCGACCCCTTCTCGAGGTGCCTTTTTGCGTCCTGCTGTTCGCATTGTCATGCGTACGTGAGCGAGATGGGAGCGAAATGGGAGCGATGTGTGCCACGGTACGACGTGTCAAGGTGCGCTCGCAACGGGGGAAATGTGATGTGTAAAGTGTGATGTGTGATGTGTAAAGTGTGATGTGTGATGTGTAAAGTGTGATGTATGATGTGTGATGTGTGATGTGTGAAGTGTGATGTATGATGTGTGATGTGTGAAGTGCAACGGGGGAAATGTGAAGTGCAACGGGGGAAGTGTGAGTGGTGAGGACGGATGGGGATATGGTTATGGGTACGGATATGGATACGCGGATGCGAAGATGAACGAAGATGGGATGCCATGCGACCGAGCGTTGACGGTGCAGTGTGGTAGTGTGATATCCCCTCTTGCCCGCGGTGGCTCTTGCCCGCGGCGGGTGGTGAACCGGAGAGGTGTGTGGTTCAATAGCCCGACGGCGGGTACCGTTCCCTTACGGTTTTAGATCAGAGCTGATCCTGTGCGTATTGGTACCCGGTCTCGAACGCCTTCGTATTCAGCTCTTCCGTTCCTTTTGGCACGGAATTGAGCACCGCCTCTTTCATTGCGTCGTATTTCACTTGGCCGGTGACCGCGGTGAAGAACCCGATCATGACGATATTGGCCACGATACGCTTGCCGATCTGTTCTGCCAGTTTCGTTGCCGGGATCGAATGTGCGGTCACGCCCGGCGCGACATCCGTCGGCTCAACCAATGTCTCGTCGTAGAGAAGCATACCTTCGCCTTCCAGCCGGGGGAAGTAGGTGGTGAACGCCTCTTGCGACATGACCACCAGTATATCCGGGTGCGTCACCCGCGGATAATCATCGGCGATATCGCTGAGCACGACATTGGCGCAACATGCGCCACCCCGTGCCTCCGGACCGTATGATTGTGTCAGCGACGCATTGAGATCGTCGTAGATCGACGCCGCCTTCCCGATGATGATGCCTGACAGTACGATGCCTTGACCGCCGAAACCGCTAAAAATGAACTCTTTTCGCGCCATTCCCACGCCATCCTCGCAATGGTTTTTGGTTATATACCCTCTACTGTGATCTGATCGTTCTCGGTTGATCTGATATCGTTACTCCTCTTGCACCTGCTCGATATGGTCGAAGAGCACATTGGAGAAGGTCTGCTTCTCGATATCGACGAACTTGCCCACGACGATCTTCGATTTCATCCCGATCTCTGCGTCCTTTGGGTCGGTGAAATGTTTGATCACACAGTGGTCGCGGTAGTATTTGAGGACGTCGAGCCCGGACCCGAGCCGATTGCGCCGGCCGAACGCCGTGGGACAGGGCGAGAGGATCTCGATAAAGGTGAAACCTTCCTTATTCAACGCCTCGGTCATCGAATTGATCAGCCGCCGCACATGGAGCGTGGTCCAGCGCGCCACATAGGACGCGCCCGACGCTGCGGCGACGTAGGGGAGATTGAACGGATGTTCGTAGTTGCCGTACGGTGTGGTGGTGGTCCGCGCCGAGACCGGCGTGGTGGGGCCGCCCTGGCCGCCGGTCATGCCGTAATTGAAGTTATTGACACAGATGACATTGATATCGAGGTTGCGCCGTGCGGCGTGAATGAAATGGTTGCCGCCGATGGAAAAGAGATCGCCATCACCGGAGTAGACCGTGACCTCCATATCCGGCCGCGCCAGTTTCAGACCGGTGGC
>CAZSUE010000119.1:0-10072 GCA_964609045.1 uncultured archaeon
GCTCCCCGCACACCGCACACCGCTCCCCGCTAACCGCACACCGCACACCGCACACCGCTCCCCGCTAATCCCCAGTGGCTTCCCCGACCCACCATACCCAGCCGTGGTGCTCCTGCGAGACCGTCCCCTGGATCAGCCCTTTCACACGGAGCTTATTGAGCGTCCGGATCGTCCCTTCGGGACATTGTAGCTCGCGGCTCTGCGTCTCCTCGTCCACCATCTGCGTGGTCATCTTCCCCCGCTTCTTGAGGAGCTCGAGGATGTACGATGCCGCCTCGTCCTCGGACAGTTCTGTTACCATACCGATCATCGCTCCTTCTATTCTCGTCGGGTCGTCCCTTCGCGTCTCAGAGATTGAGCGTCTCGCCCTCCATGGGGCAAAAGATCTCCATCTCGTCGCGAAATTCCTCGACCAGTGGGCTGCGGTCGTCCGAATGGTAGAGGACGAGCCGGTCCGGGTCGCAGTCGCGGATGAACTGGCACAGCTCCGTATGACCCGCGTGCGCGGAGAAATCGTAGAACCGCACCTCCGCATTTATCTCGCAGCGCTCGCCGTCGATATCGACATAGCCCTCTTCCACGAGCTTGCGGCCGTTGGTGCCCTCGACCTGGTACCCGGTGAGGAGCACCGCGTTCTTCGGGTTGTCCTTCAAATGTTCGAGATAATAGAGCACCGGGCCGCCGTCGAGCATCCCGCTGGTGGTGAGGATGATGTCCGCATGGGACGCGCGCTTCCGCCCCGCCGGGGTGCGCACCTGCTCTACACGCTTCAGCGCCTTCCTCAGCCGCTTCGCGTCGCGCACCGACCAGGGATGCTTCAGCATGATCTTCGTCATCAGTTTCCCCATCCCGTCGACCCATATTTCGTACGGCGCCTCATCGAGCATGAGCAGCACCTCCTGGGTCCGTCCGAGGGCGAACACGGGCACGATCACCTGCCCGCCGCGCGCGATGACCTCGTCGACCTTCTCGATAAAGGCGCGTTCGGTCTCGCAACGCGGTGCATGCGACCTCCCCGCATAGGTCCCTTCGATCATGAGCGTATCGCAGCGTACCGGCTCCGCGCCCTTCATAAGATGGGTGTCGATGGTGTTCAGATCGCCGGTGAAGAGGAACGTTTCGTCGGTCTGGATCTCGTACATCGTGGAGCCGGGGATATGCCCCGCGGAGTGGTATCTCAATATGAGGTCGTAGAAATAATCGGTGTGACGATGACGGATCGGGGTGACATTCCGGATCGCCGCCTTAATATCGTGGCGGTCGAACGGCTTCGGGTAGCCCTCGTACCCACAGATCTTGAGGCTGTCGCGGGCGAGGATCTCGCTGAATGCCGCCGTGACCGAGGTCATCCGCACCTCGGTATCGTACTCGCCGGCGAGCCAGGGGATCATCCCCGAATGGTCAACATGGGCGTGGGTGAGGAACGCAAGATCGATCATCGGTGCGGGATTGGGATATTTTGGCGGCGACGAGGGCGTGATCCCGTAATCGAAGAGGAGCTGGTGGCCGTCCCTTTGGAGGACCATCCCGAGACGCCCCACTTCCGACGCGCCGCCTAAGAAATGGAGTTTCATTCTAATCACTACAGTTTATAAATTCATCCGCACCATGGACCTTCATGTTCATAAGGCTACTGGCACCGCCGCCGGTCGCGCGGCCCGCCACGGTTCAATCATCACTGCGACCGTTTCCAGCCGTCTCGGGGTCGATGTCGAGCACGCGCCGGAGGTACCGGCCGGTATAGCTCCCTTCATACTGGGTGAGCTCTTCGGGGGTACCCTCCGCGACGATCTCGCCGCCCTCCTCGCCGCCTTCCGGGCCGAGATCGACGATCCAGTCCGCGCATTTGATCACATCGAGATTATGCTCGATGACCACCACGGTGTTCCCCGCATCGGCGAGCCGCGAGAGCACGGCGAGCAGTTTCTCGATGTCGCCGAAATGGAGCCCGGTGGTCGGCTCGTCGAGGATATAGAAGGTCTTGCCCGTCGACCGGCGCGAGAGCTCCGACGAGAGCTTCACGCGCTGCGCCTCGCCGCCGCTGAGCGTGGGCGCGGGCTGCCCGAGCTGGAGGTAGCCCAATCCGACATCGTAGATCGTCTGCAGCCGGCGTTTGATCTTCGGCACCGCGGCAAAGAGCTCCAGTGCCTCCTCCACCGTCATCTCGAGCACATCGTAGATCGTCTTGCCCTTAAACTTCACCTGCAGCGTCTCGCGGTTGAACCGCTTCCCGTTACAGACCTCGCAGGGGACATAGATATCGGGGAGGAAATGCATCTCGATCTTCTTCATACCCGCGCCGCCGCAGGCCTCACAGCGACCGCCGCGCACATTGAAACTGAACCGCCCTTTCTTGTACCCGCGCTTCCGCGCTTCCACCGTCTGCGCGAATATCTCGCGGATCGGCGTGAACACGCCGGTATAGGTGGCGGGGTTGGACCGCGGCGTGCGCCCGATGGGCGACTGGTCGATGATGATGACCTTGTCGATGTACTGGACGCCCTCGATCCCGTCGTGCGCGCCGGCGTTGGTATGTGCGCGATGCAGCTTCCGCGCCAGCGCGCGGTAGAGGATATTGTTCACAAGCGTGCTCTTGCCCGAACCGCTGACGCCGGTGACGCAGACGAACTTCCCCAGCGGGAACCCCACATCGATCCTTTTGAGGTTATGCTGCGCCGCGCCGAGCACCGTCAATGAACGGTCGTTTCCATCGCGGCGCGCTTCTGGCACCTCGATGGCACGGTCGCCGCGAAGGTACGCACCAGTGAGCGACGCCTCCTCTGCGAGTATCGCGTCCACCGGCCCGTCGGCGACGACCTCGCCGCCGTGATCGCCGGCGCCGGGGCCGAGATCGACGACCCAATCCGCCGAGCGGATCGTCGTCTCGTCGTGCTCCACCACGATGACCGTGTTCCCCACATCGCGCAGCCCCTCGAGCGTGGCGAGGAGCCGTTTATGGTCGCGAAGATGCAGCCCGATGGACGGCTCGTCGAGGATATAGAGCACGCCCATCAGCTTCGAGCCGATCTGCGTGGCGAGCCTGATGCGCTGGCTCTCGCCGCCGGAGAGCGTGGACGAGATACGGTCCAGCGTGAGATATTCGAGCCCCACATTGGCCATGAACTGAAGCCGCTCGCGGATCTCCTTGAGGATCTCATTGGCGATCTTTTGCTCGCGCGGCGAGAGCTCCTCCTCGAGACCGTTGAAGAACGCGAGCGCGTCGCCGATGGAGAGCGCGGTGATCGCCGAGATGTTCTTCCCGCCCACGGTCACGGCGAGGATCGCATCGCGCAGCCGCTGGCCCTTGCAACCCACGCAGGGGTCGAGCATCATATATTTCTCGTACCGTGCCCGTGCCGACGACGACGAGGTCTCCTTGTACCGGCGCTCGATGGTGGTGATGACGCCCTCGAACGGGCGATAGAACCGGTGCTGCATATAGTCCTTCTTCCGGTTCTTCAGCCGCATCTGGATATGCTCCTCGTTCGAGCCGTAGAGGATGATCTCGCGCGCCCAATCGGGCAGCTCACGCCAGGGCTGGTCGATATCGAACTCGTAATGCCTCGCCACCGACTCGATCATCGAGATGGAGTAGCTGTCTGCGCCAAAGCCCGGTGGTATGAACCCGGTCTCGACGATGGATCGCGACGGGTCCGGCACGATGAGACGCTCGGTGACGCGCCGCGCGTAGCCGAGCCCGTGGCATTTTGGGCAGGCGCCGTGCGGGCTGTTGAACGAGAACATACGCGGCGTCAGCTCCTCGAGCGATACGCCGCACCGCGCGCAGCCGAACGCCTCGGAGAAGAGGTAGTACCGCGGTTCGGTCTCAGTATCGGTCTTAGTATCGCTTTCGGTGTCGCTTTCATTTCCGACGCCCGGGATGCGGCGTTCGAGCACGCTGACGAATCCGTCGCTATGCTCCAATGCCATCTCCACCGCGTCGGTCAACCGCGATCGCGTCTCGTCGTCGCCGCGGAAGACCAGCCGATCGACAACCGCCTCGATCGTGTGTTTCTTATACCGGTCCAGTTCCGTATCGAGCGCGTCGTCGATCTCTTCGATGGCCGCGTCGATGCGCACGCGGGTATACCCCTGCCGTTTCAGCGAGCGGAGGAGCGTGCTGTACTCGCCTTTCCGGTCGCGCACCACCGGCGAGAGGACCACGATGCCGGTGTCGGAGAAAACGGAGCGGATCTGGTCGCAGATCTCCTCCGCGCTCTGACGAGCGATGCGCCGCCCGCACACCGGGCAATGCGGGATGCCGATGTTGGCAAAGAGCACGCGCATATAATCGTAGATCTCGGTGACCGTGCCCACCGTACTGCGCGGGTTCTTGCTCACCGCCTTCTGGTCGATGCTGATCGCCGGCGAGAGACCGTCGATGGTATCGAGCTCAGGTTTCTTCATCTGGGCGAGAAACTGCCGCGCATACGCAGACAACGACTCTACATACCGCCGCTGCCCCTCGGCGAAGATCGTATCGAACGCGAGCGAACTTTTCCCCGACCCGGAGAGACCGGTGATCACGACCAATTTGTCGCGCGGGATGTCGACATCGAGATTCTTGAGGTTATGGACCCGTGCGCCACGGACCCGAATGTGTGTCTGGCTCATTAGCCTATGCAAGAATCAGTGCGTTTTTAGGTTTACTGGTGGCGCGTGATAGCACGAAGCGCGGGACATACCATGGATCGGTGCGAATAGGGGGCTACGGCGAGAGAACGGAGGTTACACAGTGGCTGCGTGGGCGGAGGGCTACCCATACCATATATTAAAGTTCAGGTGATCCATTGTCGTTCGGCCGCGCTCGGTGCCGACTTCCATTGTTGAAATGGAACAACTCAAGATGCACCAGAGCTGTCGATCACAGAGAATGGGACGATTATCGAGGTGAGGAACGATGCCGGAAGCGCGATCAGAATCAACGAGTCCACATGATACCAGTGCGAAGCGACCCATAACCTTCGACGACCTGATGCGGATCGAACGCGTCAGCGACCCCGCTGTCCATCCCGACGGCGAGCGCGTCGCCTATGTGCTCACGAAGCACGACCACGAGACGAACGAAGTGACCAGTACGATCATGCTCGTCGAGTTCGATGGCGATGAGCCAGAACATGCGCCGGTCGAGCTCACCCCCGGTCCCGGCTCGCATAGCGACCCTGCATGGAGCCCCTCGGGCGACCACCTCGCCTTCGTCTCCGACCGTCCCGTTTCAACGAACGATGCGAGCGACGATGGTAACGGAAAACATGTCTGGGTCCTCCCCTTTACGCGCGGCGGCGAGGCGCGACCGGTCACCAGCGGCCACGGCGGCGCGTCGAAACCGATCTGGGCGCCGGACGGAGAACACATCGCCTTTGCGCGCCAGGTCGTCGTCTCACCGCACTGGGACGGCGATCGGGACACATTGCCCGAAAGCGACCGCGAGCGCCATGCACACGCGAAGACCTATGGCCTCGTCAACGAACGCTCCACCGCACGCGTCGAAGATTCGCTCCTCTTTCGACATTGGGACCACTGGCGCGAGCGAAAGCGTTCTCATATTTTCATTGTCGATATCGCGAGCGGCGAAATCACAGATATCACCCCCGGCGACGCCGATGTCCCGCCCATCAGCCTCACCGGCGCAATCGATTATGCGTTCGCGCCCGATGGAAAAGAGATCGCCTATGTCAAGAATCCCGATGAGGAAGTTGCGGTCTCGACGAACAACTCGATCTTCGTCCAGCCGCTCGAAGACTATCAGCCCGCCGGCGACCCGACGCGGATATCCGATACCGACGCGCTCGACAACGACCCACGCTACAGTCCCGACGGGCGGTTCATCGCGTACCTCGGCGCAAGCCGCACTGGCTACGAGGCGGACCGGATGCGCGTGAAGCGCTACGACCGTCACACCGGCGAGACGCGGGTGCTCACCGAGCCGCTGGACCGGTCCGCAGCAGCGCCCGCATGGTCGAGCGACGGATCGCAGCTATTCTTCCTCGCACCAGACCTCGGCTATATGAGCATCTACGGCGTCGATGTCGAGCGCGGCGAGATACGCCAGTATACCCGTCGCAGCTATAACGCGAACCTGCGTGTCCTCGCCGCAAAACGCGACGAGGGCGCGCCACGGCTCATCGTCACCCGCGAGAGCGCCACCCGCCCCGCCGATCTCTTCCTCCTCACCCTGGGCGAGGGCGCAGCGCCGGTTCTCGGGCCCAACGATGGGCCTAACGATGGGCCTAACGATGGGCCTAAAGATGGGACCAAGGACAAAGACGAAGACGAAGACGAAGACGGGGACGAAAACGAAGAGCAGAAAGAGGTGGCGCCCATCGCGCCGGCATCGGTTTCACAATTGACACACTACGGCGACTGGGTCGAAGAAGAACTCGACATCCACGCACCGGAGGAGTTCTGGTATACGGGCGCGGAGGGCGACCCGATCCACGGGTTCCTCTTCAAACCGCCCATGTTCGACCCCGCACGATCGTACCCGGTGCTCCTCATCATCCACGGCGGGCCGCAAAGCGCGTTCTTCGACCATTTCCACTATCGCTGGAACCCGCAACTGTTCGTCTCCGAGGGGTATGTCGGGCTGCAGCTCAACCCGCGCGGGTCGATCGGGTACGGCCAGGACTTCTGCGACCAGATCAGCGGCGATTGGGGCGGAAAATGCTACGAGGACCTAATGAAGGGGCTCGATTTCGCGCTCGCCACCTATCCATACCTCGACGAGGAGCACCTCGGCGCCGCGGGCGCATCCTTCGGCGGGTTCATGATCAACTGGATCGCGGGCCATACCGACCGGTTCGATGTCCTCGTCTCGCACGACGGCATCTTCAACCAGGAGTCGATGTCCTATATGACCGAAGAGCTCTGGTTCGAGCGCTGGGAACACGGCGCGCTCCCGCACGAGAACCGCGACGCGTTCCTCCGTTTCTCGCCGCACCTCCATGTGGGGCGTTTTCAAACACCGATGCTCGTCATCCAAGGCGAACAGGATTTCCGGTGCCCCGTCTCCGAGGGCATCGCGCTCTTCACCGCGCTCCGATCCGTCGGCGTGGAGTCGCGGCTCCTCTATTTCCCCGACGAGGGGCACTGGATCCTCAAACCGGCGAACCTCGAGGTATGGTACCGCACCATCCTCGATTTCGTCCACGAGCATATTGAAATGTAATTTACTCCGCAATACGCGCCAATACGAGGCTGACCGAGAACCCATTTCGTATCGTGTGCCCAACGTTCTCGTACTTGATCTTTTCGGGCAAAATGTAAATATAAGCTTGGTCGCGCCCTCGTTCTCGGTCAGCCACATACGCGCAGGCAGCCAGCCAGGCATGGATGCATGTATGTATGTATGCATGTATGCATGTATGTAGTCTGGGAGCCGAATGGTGTGGGCTGGTGATACGAGCGTGCGAGGCGGGCGCTCTCAATCGTCCGAGTCCGGCTCCGTTTTCGTCTCCGCGGACAATCGCGGGCATTCTCCCAATCTGCCGGTCTCATAATAGTCTTTGAACCGATCCAACCATAGGGGCTGCTCGTGGAGGTTGATGAACTCGACGAATTGCGTCAAGCGATCCATCGTCTCGGGAGTCACCACATGCTCGATCTCGCAGGCATCTTCGTCGGCCACCCGTTCGTCGATGCCGAGGATGATGAAGAACTCCCTTAGCACCTCGTGCTTCTTCGAGAGGGCCTCCGCGATCGCCTCACCCTTCGTTGTGAGCGTCACACCGCCATATTTTTCGTAATTGACATACC
Source organism: uncultured archaeon (assembly GCA_964609045.1). GTDB lineage: Archaea > Thermoplasmatota > Penumbrarchaeia > CAZSUE01 > CAZSUE01 > CAZSUE01. The sequence continues at coordinate 7,756 of CAZSUE010000119.1, forward strand.
CCTCCTCGCCGAGCTTGTGGAACATCTCGGAGACGGCGGAAAAGCCGACCCCCAGCGCCTCCGAGACATCCTTGACCCGCGCATACCCCTTTTCGAGCACGATATCGTAGATCCCCTCGAGATATTCTTCGCTCCGTCTCCCGATCATTGTTTCACCATCTCGTTTCGGTGCGCCGAACGAACTTCGGCCCTGAACGATACGAGGCGTACTTAACGATTGCGTCGTCCGTCGTTCAATCGGATGGGGCGTTTGAACCGACCATAACTGGCACCCGATCTGGGACGACATACTCGATGGATCGTTGCCAATTGGAATAGCATGAAAACAAGGGGTTGGGGATGGGTTGGGGATGGGGGCGCCCCATCCGCAAAATAGTCTCTCGTTTACCTTATGATGCGTGAGATCCTTCGAAAACTAAACAATATGGGCTTTCGCTCCACGTTATTTGGTGTGGGCGAAGAAAGCCATATCATGCTCCGTGGCAAGAACGATTCGATTCGATTCGATTCGATGTATGTAGCAGGATCGGTCCCTGCGGGACTACCAATGCGAAGCACTATGGTCTTTCCGAACCGCAAGATCGGGACTGTCAACTTCCCCCGTCAGTGGTGTCAAGCTCCGTCGTGGGATACGCTACAAGCGCCACGATATCATAATCGCACTGGTACGCGCCCGGGTCGGCAGCGATATGGATGAACCATTGTTCCTCACTCCCGTTCTCCGGAACCGAGAGTATCGATCCATCGGTCACCGTGAGAGTGACCTCACCCTCGCCGCTGAGGAGTGAGCCACCGTTATCCTCGGCCACCGTTTCTCCATGATGAGGACATTCGCCCTTTCCGATGGCGAGGTCGAGGTCCTGACGCGTGTCCTCCCACTTCAATACCACCTGCAGCGAGGTGGCGTTGGGTGCGAGGTCGACATAGTGTTTCCGATGATCCCGACCGGTGATCGTCCCCGAGAAATCGTACCGCTGCATTCCCTTGGGTCGGTCGGTCTCGTTCATAAATCTTGCACTTCCCGCGCCCCTCTCAGCGATCTCCCCTCCGCTTGAGTGCGAGGCGGTAAAAACACCGCCGGGGCCAACGATCACAAACGCGATGGTAACGGCGATGACGACGACGCAACCGACCGCGATCACCAACGGACTGATCACACCAGTAGTATTCGATCGTAAACGCGCATGCTCAACTATTTCGATCATTCCTCTTTGTTTTTTATTTATTCTGTTCACTTCCATCTAGTAAGCCCTCCAATTCACTTCAATTCACTTCAATTCATTTCATTTCGTATCGTTTCATATCATATCATATCATATCATATCATCCGCTCCGCGGAGGCCCGGCCCGTCCGATCCGAGCGCCGGTTAGGCACTCGTAGGCCATGCGATCCTCGATCGATGGTGTTGAAATTGTGCCTCCACCCATTCGGCAAGGTTCGGATGATCGATCAGATGCTCCCCGTCGTAATCGCATTCACCCTTCACTAGGAGATCCTGCACCTCGCGCCGTATATCCGTTTCCGATTGCGAAGACCACGCCACCATCCAGGGGACGATTACGGGATGCCCGGTCGCCTCTTCGATGACCCTTCGCAGATGCCCCTGGCTCATAAAACAGGCAACGACCGCGCCGAATTCGAAGCTCCGATTCGCCTCGATCTGCGCTTTCAACGACGCGGCCGCCGCCTCGCATCCTTCGAGCCACTGCCCCTCGTCACCTCGGCCATAGAAGACGAGCGTGGCCGCTTCAGGATCGACCGCCGCATCGCGCGGATCGAACCGGTTTCCCTCGCACAGCTCCAGCCCGTGCTCAAGCAGCGCCTCGGCGATCAACGGATCCGCATCCATGCTCGTGGTACACACGATCTCGACCGCGGCGTTCGGTTCCAACAGCTCCAAACGCCTGTGCAGTTCGGTGGTCTGGCTACTGTTGGTGCAGACGAAAAGCGGGATGACGACAACCCGTTCGACGCCCTCCGTTTCGAGCGTTTCGAGCCCACGCTCGAGGGTGTAATAAGGGGCGTACTCGAGGAACGCGATAGTGGTCGGAACGGGAAGAACTATCTCGTCGGTCCAACGTCGTACCTGTTCGTTCCACTGGCCGGGTATACCCTCGGCGACGATCATGACTCCAGGCGGCGGTGTTGTCGTATCGTTCTCGCCGGTTGGTTTCTCCACATCGACATCGACATCGATGTTCGAAGGTGCCTCGGTGAAGGCCCCGACGAGTACATCGTGCATAACGGCGATGCAGAGGATGACCACGATGGCGATCACTGCACCGTTCGAACCGTCCAGCCATTTCGATAGCGACG
>CAZSUE010000120.1:0-10049 GCA_964609045.1 uncultured archaeon
GAGGAGGCCGAAGCATGCGTCGACGAAGAGATCTCACCGATCGACGATATCCGCGCCAGCCGTCGATACCGGCTCCATCTTTCGCGTGTGATGCTCAGGCGCGCGCTCGAGGCGGCGACACAGCGGCTCGAAGGACGCGGGCCAGCTATCGGGACCATCCTCGTCTGAGGAACGGAGGTGAATATGAATATGAACATGATGCAGAATGTACCGCTCACACTCAACGGTGAACGGCGCACGGTTAGGGTCCCCGTCTTTGAGACACTCCTCGAGACGCTACGGGAGCGGTTCGGAGTCACCTCACCCAAATGCGGGTGCGGCCAGGGCGATTGCGGCGCGTGCACCGTCCTCCTCGACGAAAAAAGCGTAAGAAGCTGTCTTATCCTCACCGTGGAGGCCACGGGGCACGAAGTAACCACGCTCGAGGGCGCAGCCTCACTCCCTCTCCCCGACGGGAGAACGGTCGCCGCGCTCCAAGCCCAGCTCGTCGCTGAGAATGCGTTCCAGTGCGGGTACTGCGCACCGGGCATCATCATGACGCTCGTCGACTTCCTGCAACGCAACCCACGCCCGACACGGGCGGAACTTCAGCATGCACTCACCGGCAATCTCTGTCGTTGTACCGGGTATGGATCGATACTCGACGCCATCCTCACCTTTACCGAGACGCGACCGGAGCGGGAGGTGGCCGAATGAGGACGGTAGACGACCAGACCACATCGTCCGCCGGTACCGGCCAGCATTATATCGGTACCAGCCCGGCGCGTATCGACGGGCGAGATAAGATCACCGGTGCGGCGCAATATGTCGACGACCTCGCGTTCGGGCCAGACCTCCTCTACGCCGCCATCGTCGAGAGCCCGCATGCGCATGCACGTATCCTCTCCATCGATACTACGAAGGCGGAGGCGCTGCCAGGCGTGGTGCGCGTCGTAACGGGAAAAGAGTTCCCATACAAGTTCGGGCTCTATATGAAGGACCGCTATATCTTCGCCCAAACGCGGGTGCGGTTCGTCGGTGAGCAGGTCGCGGCGGTCATCGCGCGCGATGCGCACACCGCACGGCGCGGCGCAACGCTCGTCGAGGTCGAGTACGAGCCGCTGCCCGCGCTGCTCACCGCAGCCGACGCGCTCGCAGAGGGTGCGGAACTGATCCATCCCGCGCTCGGCGAGTACGAGCATGTGCCATGGTTCTTCCCGCAGGCAAGGACCAATATCGCGCACCACCGGCGGCTGCGAAAAGGCGATATCGAAGACGGGTTCGCACAGGCCGACCTCGTCCTCGAGGATACCTACCATGTCCCGCGCTACTCGCACTGCGCCATCGAGCTGCACGGCGCGATTGGAAAATTCGACCACGCGGGACGGCTCACCGTCTGGGCCTCCTCGCAATCGCCCTATACGCAGCGCAATATCTTCGCGGACGCGCTCGCACCGCTCGGGATCAAGCATGGCGATGTGCGCGTCATCGCGCCCTATGTGGGCGGCGGGTTCGGCGGCAAGGCGGGGGTCACCATGGAGATCATGGCTGCCGCGCTCGCCACCGCCGTGCAGGGCGCGCCGGTCAAGCTCCTCTGGGACCGCGGCCAGGAGTTCTATAATACCTACCAACGGCAGGCGGTCAGTGCGACCATCAAGCTCGGCGTCACCCGTGACGGGATCATCACCGCGCTGTCACATACGCTCCCTTGGGACTGCGGCGCGTATGTAGAGTACGGCGCCAATGTCGTCAACGCCGTCGGCCTCTCCGCCACCGGCCCGTACCGGATACCCAATGTCAGCATCGATTCGGTGGGCGTCTATACGAACCTTCCCCCGTGCGGGCCGTATCGCGGGTTCGGCTATTCCGAGTTCCATTTCGGGCTCGAATCGCATATGACACGGATGGCGAAGCGCTTAGGGCTCGACCCGGTCGCGTTCCGGCGCAAGAATGCGATCGTCGAGGGCGATACGCTCGCCTATGGTGTGCCGATGAACCCCAGCGGGCTGATCGAGGCCATCGATACCGTCGCCGAGCGCCTCGAGTGGGAGCGGGACCGTCCCCAGGAGCCGGATGCAGATTGCGTCTCCGGGAAAGGGTTCGCATGTTTCTGGAAAGCGCCCGCTATGCCGCCAAACGCGTCATCCTCCGCGTTCCTCAAGTTCAACGAGGACGCGAGCATCAATATCCTCGTCTCAGGGATGGAGCTCGGACAGGGGTATCTCACCGTCATGGCGCAGATCGCCGCCGAGGTACTGAAGGTCCCCACCGAGAAGATACGGGTGGAGACGCCGGATACGGATCGCAACCCGTACGAGTGGCAGACCGTCGCGTCGCATATCACCTGGTCCTGCGGGAACGCGGTCAAGCGCGCGGCGGAGGATGCGCGCGAGCAGATATTCGATATCGTGGCCGATGCCATGGCTCAGCCGAGGGCAGAACTCTACCTCGCAGACGAATGTGTGCGCAGCCGCGCGGATGAGCACTTCGAGCTACCACTGGCGCCGTTCGTCATCGACGGGGTCGAGATGGTGGATGGCACCTACCGCGGCGGGCCGATCACCGGTCGCGGACGGTTCATGCCCGAGTTCACCTCTGCGAAGGGCGACCCCGAGACGAGCCAAGGCGGGCACCCCAATGTGCACTATACGGTGGGCGCGGCCGGTGTGGTGGTTAAGATCGATCGCGAGACCGGTCGTATCAAAATCACGCGTGCGGTGGAGGCGATCGACGGCGGAAAAGCGATCAACCCCGACCTCGCCAAGGGCCAAGTCGTCGGCGGGCTGCTGCAGGGCATCGCTACCGCGCTCTACGAGGATATGCGGTTCGACGAGGGGGGGCGGCTCCTCACCGCCGATTTCCGGGATTATAAGATCCCCACCGCCGCCGACATCCCCGAGAATGTCGAGGCGATCATCATCGAGGTGCCACAACCGGACGGGCCGTTCGGCGCGCGTGGCATCGGCGAACATCCCATGATCCCCGCGGCGCCGATGATCGCCAACGCCATCGAGGACGCGCTCGGCGTGCGGTTGAAAACACTGCCGCTCACCGCGGAAAGGATCGCGTTCGCGGTGCTCGAAATATCGAAATGAGCCGCGGAGGAAGGGGTACGCAGAGCGCAGAGGTGTGGAGCCATCACGCTCCAGACCGCCTATGGATCGAACATCGAACATCGAACATCCATCCCTCTATCTATCTATGGCTCATTCCAGGCAGAGCACCTAGCTAATACATTTTTTGGCGAAAACATATATACTCGACCCTTTGAATGGAATGAGCCTCTATCACTATCTGTCTCTATCTATCTATCTATCTATCTATCTATCTATCTATCTATCGTTCTGTATCTATTGAGCTATATTATATCGGCATACTATGGTATGTTCTCTAAAGTATGTCGAATCATAGAGCGTTTGGGTGGAGAATGTTGGGACCAACGTGAGATGGAGGATCGCGCATGGTGACTCCACCTCGTCCCATCCCATCTCTTTTCCTCCTTTTCATCCCTTTTCATCCTTTCCCATCCTTTCCCATCCTTTCATCCAGCCGTGAGGTACAAAAGGCTTTAATACGAATAAATGATTCGGGAAACGGCCAAAGGAGGCAACCAGTTGGCACGAAGGAAAAAGACCCGCGCAGCCGCACGCAAGATCAAAGATAAATGGAAAGCGAAGAAATGGTACAGTATCATCGCTCCTGAAATGTTCGAGAGTGTGCGGATCGGAGAGACACTGACGGACGATCCAGATAAATTGATCGATCGGGTCACAGAAGTCACATTGCAGGACCTCACCGGCGACTTTTCGAAGATGCATATCAAACTGAAATTCAAGATCGTTCGGGTCTCGGGTTTCAACGCGCATACGAAATTCATCGGTCACGATATGACCAGTGATTATATTCGCCGTCAGACGCGCCGAAAACGGTCCAAGATGGACGGGAATGTCGTTGTAGAGACGAAGGACGGGTATAGGGTGCGTGTCAAGCCGCTTGCCATTGCGGAGCGCCGGATCCAGGCCTCACAGCAACGGTTGCTGCGGAAACGGATGCACGGGATGATCGAAGAGGCGGCGTCGGACAACTTCTTCCGCGAGCTGATCAAGGAGATCATCTCCGGTGGGCTACCAGCACAGATCTTTAAGAAATGTAAGCCGATCTACCCGCTGAAGCGTGTGGAGATCTATAAGACCCATATGCTCGGGAAAGTGCCGTCCGAATACGATGTCCCCCCTGAGGAAGAGGGCGAAGGCGAAGCGGGAGAGGAAGGAGCGGTGTCCGAAGAGGAAGCAAAGAAGCTCCAGGGTGTGGTGGAAGCGTTCACCGCTATCGAAGGCATCGACGAAGAGATCGCGAATTTACTTTACGAACATGGGTACCACGACCTCGACGCGCTGGAACTCGCCACCATTGCGGACCTCGCCGAGATCGAGGGTATCAGCGAGGAACTCGCAGAAGGCGTGCGCGATCATTTCCTCTGATACGATACGATACGATACGATACGATACGATACGATACGATCAAGGACCGAAGCATCCCACACCGGTCGCTCGCTGTGGGCCCGTCCATCGCCACCGACATCTCGCCTCCCGTGGCCGTGCCGATGGGCGCCACTGCGACCCCTCGCTGCAAGAAAAGAATATATAAGGATTCACCAATGTCCACTCGATCTGAACCAGCTCTGAGAGGAATAGCTATGCTTGAGGAGATTACGGCCCTCTTCGACATCGTCGTCTATACCAACAACGGTGTTGCCATCGGGCGTGTGAGCAATGTCGTTCTGGATATCGAAAAAAGCGCGATCGACGGGCTCTATATCGACGAGACGAATCCCGCCCTTGTCGAAGGTGCCCAAGCGATCACAGTACCCTATCGCTGGATCCAAAGCGTCGGCGATGTGATCATCCTCCGGCATTTCCCGGAGCGGGTCTTCCTCGAGGAGGAACTCTCGTCGCGTATCGTGCCAACGGGGTACCAACCCGGCGTGCGCTAACACCGTTACCAGACGCAGCCACCCGATCATACGGGGAAAAAACTGCACAGCGCCCCCGCCCACTATTTTTTCGTTCATGCGCTTGTGTGCCAGTATCGTAGGCGCACCACCGTTCGCTGAGTCTATCGCTCGCCTGCATTTCCATCGGCGCTACCGAGGAGTGGATGCGTCCGCTCGCTCCTTCCAATGAGCACCGCCCCCGCCACTCACCATCGACGCCATACCATGCCATACCCTATCAGCGTATGCAGAATGTATTTGTATCGGCCCCGTATTCCCAGCCCAGTCGCATCGTCAAAAGGCATCGCCCCAATACTCCCCCTGCCTCTTCACCGATCGAGACGATGCGCGCGAACAGTACTTCATATCGGACCATAGGCGGTAGGATCGATGCACGGCTCACTACTCATCGTCTTTCTCGGTACGGGCGGAAGCTGGCCCTCACGTGAGCGCAACGTCTCGGCGTTGGCGCTCCAGTACGGTCCACAGGTCCTCCTCTTCGACTGCGGCGAGGGAACCCAGCGCCAGCTCATGCGCTCATCGGTCAGTTTCATGAAGATCCGGCAGATATTCATCAGCCATTTCCACGGCGACCATTTCCTCGGGCTCCCCGGGCTCCTCCAGAGTATGTATCTCAACAACCGCACCGAGCCGCTCGAGGTCATCGGGCCGAAAGGGACCATCGCCATCGTGAGCACGTTCATGCAGCTCGGTTACTTCAACCCCACCTTCGAGCTGCGGCTTCGTGAGCTCGCGCACGACGAGACCTATGAGGGCGACGATTTTCAAATCCGTGCCGCACGCGTCGACCATAGCGTGCCCGCACTCGCCTATGCATTCGAGGAGGCGTCACGGCCCGGGAAGTTCAATAAACCGCGCGCGCTCGAGCTGGGGATAGCGCCGGGGCCGCTGTACGCGAAGCTGCAGCGCGGCGAGACCATCACCGTCGGGAGGCAAACGATCACGCCGGATATGGTGCTCGGGCCGCCGCGGCCGGGGCGCAAGATCGTGTATAGCGGCGATACGCGCCCTTGTGAGAATCTCGTCGAGCTTGCAACGGACGCGGATGTCCTCATCCACGACTCCACCGCGCTCAGTATGCTCGAAGAGAAGATCAACGATTACGGCCACTCCACCGCGGCGCAGGCGGCCACGATCGCACGGCGCGCCGGTGCGCGGTCCCTCTTCCTCACCCATATCAGCCCACGCTATCGCGATGCGGGCCCGTTGGAGAACGAGGCTGCGGCAATATTCGAAAACAGCATCGTTGCCGAGGATTATCTCGAACACGATGTCTCGTATCGGAACTGAGGGGGAAGATGTGAAGAGTAAAGGGTGAAGGGTGAAATGGGGATGAAAGCAAAGCAAGTGGCTTTCAACCATAGGAAATGAAAATCGAAGTGCGGTTATCTGGTGCCATTCCAGCGATCGGACCGAACCGTTCATATTTGACGAATCCAACAGATTTTCAAACCAAGGGTGAAGGGTGGGAGGGAACAGAGGAGGGAAGAGGCTGATCGTCAACCATTTCGTATCGGGTGCGTGAAGTTCTAGTACTTGGCCTTTATGGGCAAAATGTAAATATAGGTTTGGCCGCCGCCCAATTCTCGGTCCGCCTCAAAGCCTCAGCGCCTCAGGGAAGGGAAAGCAAAAGAAGAGATAGAAGAAAAAAGAAGAAAAAAGAAGAAGGGAAAAAGGGAGAAATGCGGTCCCAATGGAACGGTGCCGGTGCAGACCGCAAAAATGGAACGGCCGTGGCCCGAGCGCGGGATCGGAGAATGAAATGGGGCGGGCAACGACCGCACCGCCGTCAGAAGCGTGCGCACTCCTTCTCGTTGGGTATGTCACACAGATACTGCGCGAATGGTTCGAGTCGAGGCGCGATCAGACGAACATCGCCGACGATATCTCCGCTTCGATGGACGGTCCGCTCTCGTGCAGTTTCCGGATCGCCTTTTCGAAATCGCTCATGACGACCTCGTTGCGGTCTTCGCGGATGGCGAACATCCCCGACTCGGTACAAGCCGCTTTGATGTCTGCCCCGGTCATCCCGTCGGATTTTTGCGCGAGGATCTTCATGTCCACGCCGGAGTGGACATTCATCTTTCGCGTATGGATCTTGAAGATCTCCACGCGACCCTCGAAGCTCGGCACCGGTATCTCGATGATACGGTCGAAGCGGCCGGGGCGGAGGAGCGCGTCGTCGAGGATGTCCGGTCGGTTCGTCGCGGCGAGGATACGGATATCGCCCATGGCGTCGAACCCGTCGAGCTGTGCGAGCAGCTGCATCAGCGTACGCTGCACTTCGCGGTCCGCGCTCGTCGCCGTATCGAGCCGTCGTGCGCCGATCGCGTCGATCTCGTCGATGAAGATGATGCTCGGCGATTTTTCCTTTGCCAGCTCGAACAGTTCGCGGACGAGCCGCGCGCCCTCGCCGATGAACTTCTGGACCAGTTCCGATCCGACGAGGCGGATGAAGCTCGCGTTCGTATGATGCGCCACCGCCTTGGCCAGCATCGTCTTGCCCGTACCGGGCAGACCGATGAGGAGCACGCCCACCGGCGGGTCGATACCCACCTTTTTGAAGAGCTCGGGCTTGAGCAGCGGCCATTCCACCGTCTCGCGCACTTCGCTGATCTGTTTCTCGAGCCCGCCGATATCGTCGTACGATATCACCGGTTTCTCGATGATCTCAGCGCCGCGGATGGCGGGATCGGTCGACGGCGGTAATGAGCTCACCACCGCGAGCGAATCTTTATTGAGCGCAACACGCGCACCCACCGTTAATTTCGGTTTCTTGATCGCGTTTGAAGCGTGAACGAGGAAAACTGGACCCGTCGAACTCTTAACAACGATCCTGCCGTCGGTCAATATATCACGTAGGGTACCGACGATGAGCGGCGCGGCTTTGAGGCGTTCGATCTCTTTCTTCAATTGGCGGTTCTCATTCTGGAGTTTGAGAAATTCGGTTTCAATGAACCGTTTCTCGCTCTCCGCGCGCATTGCCGCCTCTTTCCAGCGATTCGTGGCGAGTTCCCAGTCGGTTTTGAAAAGGGATTCATCTTTAATGTCTTGCTCGGCCAAAGTTGCCACCTATTCCAGTATTAACTATTTACAACAGCGGAGTGTCTGTATATATCTTTTTCGTCGTATCTCGCCGTTAATAATTCGAAATATGGGCTCGCGGACATTCTCGCACCGAAATTGCCATAAACTCCCAAGTCCTATCTTTTTTTGAGGCTATGTTCGCCAACGGCGTCATACGATGGACCGCCCCTCCTGCGCTCCTCGCACTGGGTTTCGCGATCGGCGCGGTTGCGCTCGCCATACCGGTCTTCTCTATAGCGACGCTGATCCTCGGGCCGCTGGCCCTCCTTTTCCTCGCCTTCTTCCGCGACCCCGACCTCGAGATCGGTGCCGGGATCGTATCACCGGCAGCGGGCAAGATCACGAAGGTCGAGAACGGGGCAGACCGTGGATTCGTTTCGATCTTTATGAATGTGAACGATATCCATGTCAACCGCGCGCCGCTCGCGGGCACGGTGACCGCCGTGGAGTACCACCCCGGCGCGTTCCATTTGGCGTTCGATAAGGAGAGCGATAAGAACGAGCGGTTGAATATTACACTGGAAACTCTCTTGGGCACGGTCACCGTCATTTTGATCGCAGGCTGGGTGGCGCGTCGCATCGAGCCCTATGTGACGGTGGGCGATCATGTGGAGAAGGGCGAGCGCATCGGCATGATCAAGCTCGGCTCGCGCGTCGATACGATCTTCCCGCCGCATACTGTGACGATCGGTGTGAGCGAAGGCGACCGGATCACCGTGGGCCGCGATACTATCGCCACGCCGGTCACGATCGCGGAGGAGCACCTGTGAAACTGCTTCGCAGCATCGGCCCAGCGGATTGGATCACGCTCGCCAACGGGCTCATCGGACTTCTCGCCATCATGTACAGCATCGACCGGAGCTGGTATTTCCCCATCCCGCTCATCCTCATCGCCGTGCTCCTCGACGGTGTCGACGGGTTCGTCGCGCGGCGGATTGGCTCAAACCACGCCTTCGGGCACTATCTCGACTCGATCTCCGATACCGTCTCCTTCTGTTTCGCGCCCGCGATCCTCCTCTATACGCGGTTCTACGACCCATCCCGCGGGTCGGCGTTCGTCAATGCCGAGAACGCGTTCATCATCATCGCATGCACCGTCGTCGTCGGTGCCGGGATACTCCGGCTCGCAGAATATGTCAGCTCCGGCCACACCCTCGACTATTTCGAAGGGCTCCCGACACCGGCCATGGCGATCTTCGTCGTCGTGTTCAGCTATCTCGATATCCACAGCCCAACGCTCCCCAGCGCTCTTGCGCCGCTGACGCACCCGATCATCACCGGCGTCGCCATCAGCATCGTCGGGCTGCTGATGCTCACCGATCTTTCCTATACCCGCTTCCAGGGCATCTTCGCCATCACCGCCGCGGCCGCCATCCTCTTCCTCCTCATCGCAGCGCTGGCAGCGATCACGCTCTACTTCGTCCCGGTCATGACCCTCTTCGGGCTCATCCTCGCTTATATCGTCCTCGGGCCATGGTATACGCGGAAGAAGGAGTGTAAAGGGTGGAGTGTAAAGGGTGAAGTGTAAAGAGTAAAGGGTAAGATGTAAATACGAAGGAGAAAAGGTGAAGGATAAAGGGTGAAATGTACAGCATTCTGCCTTCGGGGGCTGTCCAGCGGAGGACCCGTGCATGGCTATGGCGCACTTGCAGCGATTACAATAATGGGGTGGGGGGCTCTGTGGGACCGTGCAACTTGCGTCAGAAAGTGGTCGGCATTAGTGTCAAATCATATCTCCGTTATCGGGTCATGCGGATTAATGGGATGTGGGATTCGATTCAGCAGAAATGGTCCCTGCGGGTACGCCATAGTGCCTCCGGCACTGTCAGTCCACGAAAACACCTGCGGTGGTTTCCGTGCTGCGATTCTGCGAACATTGCCGGAGAGGAAAATGATGACTCCGCCAATATCCGGAAGAAAAGAACCGTCCACGAAGCCACACGAAGCCACACGAAGTAAGAACATATT
>CAZSUE010000121.1:0-10026 GCA_964609045.1 uncultured archaeon
GCCGAACCGCGCGCTCTATTGGCCCGGCGTCGCCGGCGGGCTACTCAGTGGCGCGATGATCAGCGCGCTCGGTGTGACCAATACGATCTTCATGTACGACAACGATGCCACGATGCTCACTTACATCCTCCTCGGACTCTTCGTCGTCGGGACCATGCTCCTTTCAATCGGGTTCTACGGCATGTATCGTAATCTGGGCTCGAAGTTCGCGTTCGTGTCGATATTCGGCATGCTCGCATGCCTCGTCCTTTTTTTCTTCTTCATGCTCCAGTACCAGCGGCTCTCCATCGATGAGTATTATTACATAGAGTCTGGTATGGCGCAGTTCACCTACATGTATCTCGCAGGTGTATTCAGCGCTGGCATCACCGCGTTCGTCGCGATAGAGATGATCATCCTCCGGCGCTATCTGAAGAACACCGGCCTGGCCACGGCGTCGGCGGTCCTCGGCTTCATCGGTGCTGGATTGATGGCGGGGGTCGTCGGGCTTTTCATGTTCGGCTGGATCTTCATGGGGCTCGGATTCATCTTCGCCGTCCCCGTCTTCTTCCAATTACCAGTGCCACCATCCGACGAAGGGACGCCTAAAGAGGAGGACCATACGGCGCCACAACGCAACGGCGACGAGGCGCGCGTCCCTGCACCGGCGCGATCGCCATTTGCGCAACCGAATGATCGCCGCATGCCCGACCAAATCCAGTCCGGCGCACACCAGCACCACGGAGGCGCGGATGCGAGGGGCGCGACAGACGAAGCGGTCGATATCTACGAGAACGATTACGAGCGCCGGTACGATACCGACGAAAGAGCCAACGGCGATGCCGAGTTCTAGCGGTGCTCAGCCGCGCACTACACCGACTGGAGAAGGTCTCTATAAGTCTCGTAGAGCTGTTCGAAATGCTGCCCGAGCCGCAACCCCTCGTCCGTTAAAAAATAATTCTTGGACGCGAAGGTCCCCTTTTGGGGCGGTTCGACCTCCAGGTCCACCAGCCCGAGGTCGCGCAACTTGCCGATGGTGCGATAGACGGGTTGCTGGTTCATCCGGAGGTCCTTGACGAAATTGGTGATATTACCCCTGTCGAACTTATAGAGAAAGACCATGATCTGGATCAAACCAGAGAGGTTGTCGATCTCACGCAAATGCTTGATCTTCTCGTACTCAGGCACCTCTTCTACCGATTGATCTGCCATAGTCGTGAAATGTCAATGTGCTATAAAGAATTTTGTGCCAAATGCATTAAAGCGTCGAGCCTACTAGAGAAGGAATAGTACATTTTTCCCTCCAGAGGTGGCCAGGTACGGTGCGTCGGCTGCGCACTCGTTTCGGTCGAGAGAGGGGCCGTTCCTACGATATACTGCCGAATCGGCCATCATCGATCAGACGAATAGAAATGATGAACTGATCGTTCATTCATTCATTCATTCATTCATTTATTCATTCGTCCGTTCGTTCCATACGATGGCAAAGCTGGCAGGGTTGGGTTGGTAGGATCGAAGGTGTGTGTACCGGGCATCGCTGCATGGGGCCTGTGTGGTCGACCATACAGATACTCGATGCCCGATACCGAATGCCGAGGACGGGGTTCGAACCCGTGACCTACGGATTGCTCCGATCTTGTGATCGAGCGTCGTACCAAATTCACAAAACCCTATGAGTCCGGCGCTCCACCAGGCTGAGCCACCTCGGCATAAGGACGCGTACTGGACTCAGCCAGTCCAATATGCTGTATGGCCGGTTCAATACTATCATCGCTAATAAATATGTCGGAGCCCACCGGAGTGGATCGAGATGCGGTCCGAACGCCACGATCGATCACTGCATTTTGCGATATTGTACGGTCAGTTCATACGAGGAGGGGGAACCTTTAGGTAGCTCTATTGAGTTTCGAGCGATGAGCGGGTGATGAACCGGTCGGCAACGAGGCTCGCCGGTCTCTACCCGTTTAAGCCACAGATATTGAGGCTATCACAGCATTAGGAGATAAGAGTAGGTGATCGTATGAAGACGTATCTAACCGTTCATGTCAATAGCGAAGGCGAACGACCCTCCGTGATCGTAGACCGACTCTATAATATGGGTTTCAAAGCCTGTAAAGGGAACTACGATTTCGAGTACGAATGGAACGATGACACCGATGTGAAGCAGGTGATCTTCTTTGCCGATAAGGTGCACGCGGCATTGGAGGGGACGAAGGTGTTGTTCCATACCGAAACCGTCGGTGACCAGTTCTAACCGGCGATACCGTAGCGACCATTCGCTCGAACCAGCCCACACCCGGACCCAGACCCAGACCCAGACCCAGACCCGGACCCAGACCCAGACCCAGACCCACACTCACCCTCGCTCCCATACCATGCCCGACGATGTGTTGCGATTCCACGTCAGCGTCGATCATCGCGCGCTCCTCCACCTCTATGAGTATCAACGCTATGAGGACGCCTGGGAGACGCCAGTGGCAGTCTCACAGCTCGGGCTCAAGCGCGCACTCAGCATCAGACAAGCGCATGTCTCGCGTGCGACGAAAAAGCTCAAGAAAAAGGGGTGGATCTACGAACGACTGGCCCATGTGGAGGGGCAGTCGCGCCGACGAAAGGTCTACTTCCTCACCGACGAGGGGCTCGACTATACGCGCACCATGCGCGACGACCTGAAAACGAAACAGATCATCGTCCAGCACCGCGACGGTGCGAAACTCGCGCTCAGGCTCGAGGCGCTTCGGGAACGATATGGGCAGGACTATTCGCTCGCCGAGCTCGTGGAGCGGGTGAATCGAAAGCGCGTCATCACCGCGGAAGAACTTTGCGGGTCGCGCGCGGCGAGCCCAGAGGTCGCATCGGACCGATCGACGAACACATCGTGCGTCGACGGAGGCTCCAACGGAGGCTCCAACGGTGCGAGCATGATCGAGGTTGCCGACGGTCGCGCCGCGGCGAGCGGTATCGATGCAAACGCCGGCCCCTTCCCCCCGATCGACGCACTGCAACCGGAGCCGCCCACACCCTCCTTCTACGGCCGAACCCGAGAGCGCGCCCAGATCCATGATTGGCTTCGATCACGGACCCATACCCATATCGTCGTCTACGGCATCGCCGGCATCGGGAAAACGACGCTGGCGCGCAAGATCGCGGAAGAATGCGCCGACATCGTGCCGGTGATGTATTACCAGATCAAGAAATGGGACACACCGCGCGCATTGCTGCGGAACCTCGCCGTCTTCTTCTCACATCATCATCGCCCGCGGCTCGAACGCGCGCTCAATAGCAGCACCACCCTCGACTGGGGGCCGGTCACTGCAGCGTTGCGCGCCACTCTTCGCCACTTGCGCGCAATGATCGTGATCGACGACTGTCAACGGCTCGAGAACGGAACACGGTTGTTCCAATCGAGCTATGGCGCGGCACGGGTGGGGCCGCGTGAACTGCGGCAGAACGATCAGTCCCAAACCCCGTCGGCGAACGCTGAAGGAATGGGAGAGGGTGACGCAGATGCTGACACGAGCGCGGGCCAACGCATCATACCTTTCACCAAGTTCCTCCTCCTCTCACGGTTCGAACCCGATTTCTATGATCTCCGCGATGTGAAGCTGAGAAAGGGGGTGGGGCGGCTGCCGCTCCAGGGGCTGGACCCCGAAAGCTGTAGACAGCTCGGTGGTGCGCCGCAGCTGAGCGAGCGACGGTTCCGCAGGATCTATCGTCTCACCAACGGCCATCCATTGGCGTTCGAGCTGCTCGAGGACCGTCCCACACCCGAGCGCGCCGTGGCCGACGATTTTCTCCAGTTCCTCGAAAGCGAGATCTATGCTACGCTCGCATCGGCGGAGCGAACGCTCCTGGAGCGGCTCGTCACCTTCCGCAGCCCGGTGGCGCCGCGCGCGTTACTGGCCATCGACGGCGTAACGAACGAGCAGCTGGAGTCAATGCTCAGGCGTGCGCTGATCAAGCGGACGGTGGCAGGTCGATATGAAACGCACGATCTCATCGCACAGCTCATCCGATCACGGATCACACCGACAGGTGCCAAGAAGCACCATCATGCTGCAGCGGCGTACTATCGAAGCGTGTTCGGACCGACGGGACATGCGCCCGGCAAGAGAGGATCGAAGACGCTGGTCGAGGCGTTCTACCATCTCGTGGAAGCCGAACAGTATGACGCCGCGAAAGAGATCGCGACGGAGCATGGGCGTCACCTCGTCCCTCACGCCGATGCAGGGCTCTGTACCAGTTTCCAGCGACTGCTCGATCACACAGAGAGCGCAGCCGACGACCCGGCGACTCGTTCTCGGCTGCTTGCATTGGCTGGCGACCTTTACGCCCAACTGGGGAAGGTGGACGATGCGATCGGGTTCTACGAGCGATATCTCGATACTTATCTTCGGTCCACACCCGATCGCTCCGACGAGGACGCGAGAGAGCGCCGTCCGCACCGGCTGGGCGCGATCTATAACAATCTCGCAACGCTCAGCGCCGCGAAAAAAGAATGGGACCGCGCGCTCTATCTCTACGGCAAGAGCCTCGAGCTCGCACAGCAGCGCGGCGATCACCGCGGAGTTGCACGCGCCCACAACAACCGCGGCATCGTCTATCGCGCCATGGGCCGCTACGACCGCGCGCTGGACGCGTACGAGGAGGCACTGGCCACCGTCCGACCGAAGGGTGACCGGCGCGCGCTCGCAATTACGACGGCCAATATCGGCTCGGCACTGGAAGCGGCGGGCCGTAGCGCCGAGGCGAAAGCTGCGTACGAGGAGGCGTTGGAATATGCGGAACGTGCCGCGTTCGCGCCGGCGATCGTTGCCGCCAGCCACCATCTCGCGCGCTGCTCGCTCGCACACAACGACCCGGAACGGGCCATGCTCTATCTCGATCGCGCCGCCGCGGTGGGCGCGCGCGCCGACCTCGATGAACAGATGATCGAATGCGAGCTTCTCAAGGGCGAGGTCCATGAACATTGTAACGTTAGAACGCCCGCCAAGGGTGCCTATCGCCGCGTATTGGAACGGATCGAGGCACACCTTCGTCACCCCAGTGCATCCGCTCAGAGGGTAGAGGGGACTGACGAGACACTCTTCGGGACGCGGCCCGAGATGGGCGCGGCAACCATGCGGTTCGATGTGAGCGATACTCCGATACCGACCGCGAGGGGGCGCTCGGGTCCCAATATGGAAACTGCGGCACGATCCCGTGGCGGTGCTTTTGCACAAGATCGTGAACATCTACGGCACTATCGCCGTGCGTTGCAGCGTCTTCTATCGCTGGAAGAGCGCGATGGATCGGAGGAGGAAGTAGGTGAGTTATTGGAGCGAAGCGCCGCGGTCTTTCTCCGGACGGGGCACCCGACACTCGCCGCGCAGCATCTATTGAAACGAGGCACACTCGCCATCAGATCCGGTGACTTGAAACGCGCGCTCCGCTCGTTCCTCGATGCGGAGAAGCATCTTCGTGCGGTCAACGAACCGTTCGGCGTGGCCATGGCCAATCAGAACATCGGCTACATCTTCGAGCTGCGGAAAGAATACCCACGCGCAAAAGAGCGGTATCAGACCGCCATCGCGCTCTATCGGTCGCTGGGTGATAAAAAATGGCTGGCGCGCGCCATGCGGGATTGTGGTCACTGTCTGCAAGCGGCGGGTGTGCCGGATGAAGCTGAGGCGTATCTGGATGCCGCAGACGAACTCTTTTCCACCCTCGAGCGCGGTGAGGGAGATCCTGACATTGATGTTGATCTTGATACCGGTACCGATACTTGTAACGGTGCTGACACCAACAACAATATTAATACTAATATCAATACTAAGACTAATACCAGCTCCAATTCCGGTACTGATACCAACTCCAATACTGCTACTGATACCCATCTTAATTCCAATTCCAATACTGGCATCGATTAGTCGCGGGGTGACCGCCGGGGGGCTCATTCCAGGCAGAGCACCTAACTAATACATTTTTTGGCAAAAATCTAAATACTCAACCCTTTGAATGGAATGAGCCCGGGGGGGTTCTCTGTGCTGTCGGCACTACTCGACTTAGGGGCGTTGGCGGAGCGTTTCCAGATATCTAGCTTAGCTTAGATTAGATTAGCTTAGCTTAGCTTAAATTAAATTAAATTAAATTAAATTACCTATTGTATCCTTCATTTACGCAAAAGAACGGCTATGGATAAGAAGATCGATGATGACGCAAAAATGAGTGAATGGAGACAAGTAGATCGCCCAAAAAGTGGGCTGGGGATGGCTCTGTGTCGAGGGCCAGGTCGCTCGCCGTTTCCCTTTTTGATCGAAGTCTTTATTACAGCCAACCGCTTCAACAGCAACTCCCCCACCCTAACTGGCGGCGGTATCCACCTCTACTGGTTGGGTGGGTGCACGATCATTTCATTCGCAAAACGGTCGAATATTTGGAGGTAAACCATGACCACACCAGTAATCGCCAGTATCGCACGCACGCCCGTTGGCAAATTCAACGGTACACTGAAAAGGATCACCGCACCGAACCTCGGTGCCATTGCGATCAAAGAAGCGCTGAAGCGCGCCAGCGTCGAGGACGACGACCGTATCGACGAGGTCATCATGGGTAATGTGATCTCGGCCGGTATCGGCCAGGCACCGGCTCGTCAAGCCGCGATCTATGCGGGGCTGCCCTACACGCTCCCCGCGTTCACCTTGAACAAGGTCTGCGGGTCGGGGCTCAAGACAGTCATGCTGGCCGCGTCTCTCATCAAGGCGGGGGAAGCGGACATCATCGTCGCCGGCGGGATGGAGAATATGAATCTAGCGCCGTATTATCTGCGCAAGGCGCGCAACGGATACCGGCTTGGCGACGGCAAGCTCGTGGACGGGATGATCTTCGACGGGCTCTGGGACATCTATAACGATTTCCATATGGGCCACACCGGCGAGGTCGTCGCAGAAGAGTTCGATATCAGCCGCGAGGACGCGGACCGATTTGCGCTCCGCAGCCACCAGCTTGCGGCGAAGGCGATGGCGGAGGGAAAGTTCGACGAGGAGATCGTACCGGTGCCGGTCCCGCAACGACGAGGCGACCCGATACCGTTCTTAGTGGACGAGGGTGTGAGAACGGATACATCCATAGAGGCGCTCTCACGACTCCGGGCCGTCTTTAAGAAGGACGGGATCGTCACCGCCGGGAATGCGTCACAGATCAGTGACGGTGCGGCCGCGGCCGTGGTCATGAGCGACCGTGCCGCGGAAGAAGTTGGCGTGGAGCCGCTGGCCCGGATCCATTCGTACCATACCGCTGGTGTGGAGCCGCGTCGCGTCATGGCGGCACCGATCCCGCTCATCTACCAGCTCCTCGAAAAGAGCGGTTTCGAGCGCGACGATATCGATCTCTGGGAGCATAACGAAGCGTTCGCGTCCGCATCGGTCGCGATCCAGCGCGAGTTCGACATCCCCGATGAGAAGTTCAATGTCCACGGCGGCGCCGTGGCCATCGGTCACCCCATCGGTTGCTCCGGCGCAAGAGTTCTTGCCACGCTGCTCTATGCGATGCGCGATCGTGATGCAACGCGCGGGCTCGAAGCGGTCTGTCTCGGCGGCGGCCACGCGGTCGGGATGATCGTCGAACGTCTCTGATAGTGACTCTTGGCCACCACACAGAGGATACCGTTATCCATAGATTGTCCATAGAGATTTCAGAGAATGTGGCTCATTCCAGGCAGAGCACCTAACTAATACATTTTTTGGCAAAAATCTAAATACTCAACCCTTTGAATGGAATGAGCCAATGTAGAGAGAACACCATAATAATAAAAAAAGAGAACGAGTCAGAGATCGTGCGTCGATCGTCGGATCATGGTCCGTGGTCTGAGGCGGTGTTATCTGGGTTACGAGGAGGAGCGGCTGCGATCATGATCTTTCTCATTTGCCAGCGCCTCTGCCCACGCTTTCGACATACCGGCATCGAGCTTCTCGTCATCTCGCACCACTCGCGACGGCATGCCGGGGCGGAGCGGCCGGAACTTGATCTTGGCCACTTCGAACCCGACATCCTGGGGTGAGAACACCTCCAGTGTCGATTCGATGATCGACTCGATGTGATGGTGGACCTCGTTGTAGCGTATCATCATCTTCGGGTCGATGTGGAGAACGATCACGCCGCGAACATCGATCTCGACGATATCGACCACCAGCTCGTCTTTGGTATTATGAACGACCTCGTAGCCGTCGATCACATCTGCGAGTTTGAACATCGTCTCCGAGTCGATGGAGTCCATGCCTTTGAGCTTGATGACCACATCGATCGGGTTTTGGATTATGACTGGCACTCCGACCCGCCTCGCAAATCTCACCGGTACATACTCTTAAACGGGCGCTGTGCATATAATCTTTTGGCTGCGCAGGCGGTTTGTACCGACCGCAGCTGTCGTGCGTGCCTCTTGCGCCTCTCGCGCCTCTCGCACCTCTCTGGCCCGGTCCATTATCGGAGGACGAAACTCCTATAAAGTGCGAGCATATTCGTGATTTGGATCGTACAGTCATTTTGTCGCCGCCGGTCGCGAGAAACGGCGGTATGATCGCTTGGGCGATCGTCGACGACGCGACGACCCGATTTTATAAGCGTTTTATTGTTCACTTCCTTTTGGTGGGTAGAATATATGAAACTTCATATTTTATATGATAATCGATCAATGGCCAATAAATATCGCGCACATCATGGTTTGGCGATATTAATCGAAACCGATGGTCGCACGGTCCTTTTCGACACCGGCGACCGTACTTCCATATTGCTTGGCAATCTGGAGCGGATGTCGCTGGGTATCGACCCGGAGGACATCGATATCGTCGTGATCTCACATGAGCATCGCGATCATTTCGGTGCACTGGAGGAATTGCTGACGGTGAACGACAATGTGACCGTCTACATTCCCTACTCGATGTCTGAACGATTCAAAGACTATTATCGCGTCATCTGTTCCATGGTGATGGAGGTGTCGCGTCCGACACGGATCGCGGAAGGGGTCTATTGTACTGGCGATTGTCTCGAAGAGATCAACGAGCAGTCCCTCGTGATCAGCACCGAGAAAGGGTTGGTCCTGGTGGTCGGATGTGCACACCCCGGTTTTCGGCCGATCCTCGAGCGCACGCGCGAAATCTCCGAGGAGCCGATCCATCTCGTCATCGGCGGGTATCACCTCGAGGATAAAGACAGCAAGATCCTCGAGCTGGCGCGATTGATGAAAGAGTACGAGGTCGAGACCATCGCGCCGTGCCATTGTACCCCGGTCCGCGCGGCGCGGATCTTGAAAAAGATGTTCGAGGACAATTACCTCGAGGTCGGAGTTGGGTCCACGATCGAACTTTAGCACGCTCGCATCGTCGTTCTATCCAGCGACAACGCTCGTTCGGACCTCTCGAGAACGGTGACGGCGGCTGCAACACATCGGCGACTGTCCTTGGTAAAACGGTGCATGTGAGCAAAAGCGCATCGACTGGAATGGCGCGTACTCGATCGAATAGATCGGCCGATAGCATTAATACGAGCAGTTGAATACCCGCTGGCGACACCGCGATCGGAAGGAGGGTGAAACAATACCACAAAAGATAGTAATCGAGGGCAAACGATTTGATCCCGCACTCATCGAGGTATTTACCGGCAACCGCGGAGAGACCGAGGTCGACGACGAACTCTTACCCGTACTGGACGCGCTCCAGGATCCCACAGATCTTCCGTTCCTCCTAAAAAAGATCACCGCGCTCGAACCCACCGACGAACTACGGGTCGCATTGGCACGATGTCAGATCGACGCCAACCTCCGTATGAACCGTAATCTGGAATATTATCAGCGTCGGCTCTATATTTCCCAGACGATCGAGAAGATACTCTATGGCAACCTCCTCGTCGAGGGGAAGGGGAAGAACTCGAATAACGACTCGACGGGCAAAGAAGAGAAAAAAGAGAAAGAAGAAAAAGACAAGAAAGAAGACGAGGGCGAGGATGAAGGTGAGGGCGCTGATGAGTCCGATGAGGCGGCGGACGATGAGAACGAGGACGAAGGTGAGGACGCCG
>CAZSUE010000122.1:0-9968 GCA_964609045.1 uncultured archaeon
TCACCCTCACCCTCGCCCTCACCCGTACCGTACGCAGCGCGTGAAAAGCGAGATGTGGATGGAGGCGTCGTTCGTTTGGCTCCGAGCGACACGGTCGTACTGATCGATGGGGAGGAGGCTCCCGCCGCCGAGGATGTGGCTGGCGACGTCGCACCGCCTTCTCGCACCGGGAGCGGTGGCGCACCTTCGGATTCGAGTTCGGGCTCCACTACCGATGTCGTACCTCCACCGCCGGGTTCCAGCGCGCCGCTGGTGAACAACGACCGCAAAGAATCCTCCGCCCCTAACTCCATCGGCGGCGTCTTCGGCCATGCTTTGACCTCTGCGGGCGCGCGCGCCTCCTCGCGGACCGCTTTCAATATTTTATTGCGCAAGACTGTGGATCGGATCGGCTCCAGCGGCCGGATGAGAGCGTGTTCCGCCCGTAACACATCTGTAAACCGATCACTGGCCGCGGTCAAGATACAGACCGGAAGGTATGGGTCGGTGGCGTAACTCTCCAGTGAAACGGTCTCGGTCACCGCGCTGACGCGTATGGCGAGGACGAAGAGCGAGTTGCCTTCGCCGGCGGTGGCGGCGTAGACTCCCTCGGCAAAGAACGGATGCTCGCGGCGCTGCATATGCACCGGCGGCCGGAAACAATTGAAACCCTCCAGCATCGCGCCGAACGCGTCCCACGCGTTCTTCGCCGTCACCCCCACTGGCAGCGGATAGACCCGTGCGCCGCCGTGCACGAGTGTCTCGAGGATCATCTCCAGCGAGGCACCCCCTTCGAAGCCGGCGTATTGGTCCGGTGAGGGGAGCAGTTGTGGCAGCGAGAGCCCGAGCTTCTGCGCCCTCATCGCGATGAGATGGTCGTCACCGGACCAATCACGGTAGCGGAGGTTTGCATAGATATAGCTGCCGCCGCACTGCTGCGGCTCGAAAATGAGCGAGAACGATTTCGTCTCGCCGGGGAAGAGCCCACCACACTTATATGCGTCCACCGCTCGCGGCATGGGCGGCCGCAGCTCGATGAGCGTGATCATCTCCTCGTCGTAGACCGGCTCGAACCGCAGATGATGCAGCAACCGCTCGTGCGGGTTGGATAGCGTCACCTCGAGGACGCAATGCGCACCGCGATAATGCAGCGAGCGGTGCAGCTCCGGGGCGGTGGGGTGCGTCGACGGCGGTTGCAGCGTGACGCCGATCTCCTCGACCACCTCTGTCCAGAAGATCGCTTCACACTCATACCAAGTGTGATCGGTAGGTCGTTCGTAGATGAGCGTGGCATAGATCGGCATGCGACCGGCTCTGAACGGTAGGAGAGATACCGAGAGCTGCTCGGTGGCGCCGACCCGCACCCATCCAACGAGCTCTTGCGCATGGTCGGAGGCCGGTTTGCGCGGCGCGCGTCCGTCATCGGCCCTTCCATTTCGACCCGGAGGTTCGTCGAGTACCACCACAGACTCGGTGCTCCCCGCGCCCACCCGTGCGAGCTTACTGTCGAAGTTCCCCTCGAGCGTGAGCATGAGCAGCGCGGCATGGCATTCGCCATCGTTCTCGAGCTCGAACACGAGCCGGTTCCATTCGCCGAGGATGAGCTGTTCCGGTGCGACCTCGGTGATCGAAACGGTGGGTCGGGCGCGGTCGCAAACCGACTCGAGCGCCGACGCCAGCGCCTCTACCAACCCGTCACCCCGCTCGATATCGTGCGCGGCGATCGCCGCTTCCAGCGCCGTCCGATCCTCATCCAGCGCACCGAGATCGATCCCGTAGCTCGCTGTGGTCTCGAGCCGCTCTTCGAGCGCGGTGTGGGACTTTTTCAACCGTTCATAGCGCGCGCGCCGCTTCTCGATATCGCGTTCGATCGTTTTCGCACGTTGACGCGCGGCACGGAAATTATCGTCCTCGATCAGCTCCAGCGCCAATTCGAGGTCGCGCTCGAACGGCGCCGGATCGAACCCGTCGCGACCAAAGGCGTCTACCGCGGCACGCGCGGCGGCCACCGCCTCGCTTGCGGTCTCATGCCGCGCTTCGATGGTCATCAGCGTGCGCTTGGCGCGGTTGGCGAAGGTATTGGCATCGCTATAATCCTCCGCTCTGAACGCAACGAACGCCTCGTGGAGATACATCTTCGCCGCGCTCACATTGACACCGCGCTCCTCGGCCGCTTTGATCTGTAGTCCGTAGATCGTCAATTTGTTCTTACAGATATAGATCGGTTTGATCCGTTCTAATTCGCGCTTGAGCGCTTCGGCGGCGTGGTAGGCGCGTTCGTAGTGATGCGCGCGCCGATGCGAACAAATCGCCTCGAGCTGCTCGTCATAGTCGTCGGTATCGAGCCCGATGCGCGAAAGCTGTTTGAGGATACGCCGCGCCTCTTTGAACCGTTGCGAAAAGAGGATCTTGAAGTTGTAGGTCTGGGTCGTATCGAGAGCGAACAGTTGCCTCGACCCGAGATAGAGCCGCCGCGCATCGGCGGTAATGGCGATATCGTTGACGAACTCCTCCATCCCGTATTTCCAGAGCGGCCTCCCGTCGCTTTCGAAGGCATAGACATTATTATCGTTGGATCCGGCGAGCACGAGGCTATTATCCGCGCTCACCTCGACGCAATAGACCTCGTCACCGGTGGCGACGACCCACTGGATCACCCCGTCGGCATCGAAGCAATAGACATTCGATTCTGCCGAACCGACGACGATGCGCTCACCGCTCGCCGCGATAGCGATCCCGTGCACGGTCTTACCGGTCTGGTGCTTCCAGACGACCTTCCCGTGACGGTCGAAGCAGTAGAGCCATCGATCCTCCGATGCAGCCACGAGGAACGCGCCGTCGCGGCTCACGGCGACCGCGCGCACCTTCCCGCCGGTGGCGTTGACCCATTGGAGCTTCCCCCCGGCATCGAGGCAATAGACATTGGCGTCCGCCGATCCGATGGCAACCGTCCCCCCCTCCGGGCTGATCGCCACCGCATAGACCTCCGCGCCGGCGGCGAAGGTCCATTGCTCCTCGCCGGAGCGATCCAGCGCATAGGCGTGCTTATCCGAGGAGCCGGCGAGGATGAGCGCACCGTCTGCGGTGATGTCCACCGACCAGACCGCATCGCCGAGGTCACGCTTCCAGCGAAGGGTGCCGTCCTTCGTATGGATATAGATGCGATGATCGAACGAGCCGGTGACCACGGTGGCTCCGTCGGGGGTGCACGCCACGCTGCGCACCCAATCCTTCGGCGCGAACTCCCAATCTTTCGGGATCTTGACCGACCCGAGGAGAATCTGCTGGATGCGTTTGAGGAGGCCGATCGCCTTCGTGTCCGACCCCTTCGCCATCTGCTTCTGGGCGAACTTCAGCATCCGTTTCGGCCGCCCGAGATCGATCTCCGTATGGGAGGCGAGTTCGAGCATGCGGTTGATATTGCCCAGCAGCTCGCTATACTGCGTCGCGTCCAGCCCGCGCTGTTCGAGCATCTCTTTCGCGTTCTCTTCCACCGTGGGGTCGTCGTCATCGAGGAGCCTGACCAGATACGGCGTGAGCTTCAGCTCCGCCTCCACATCCTCAAAGATGCGGCGAAGCCTCTCTTGTACCGCCGGGTCCGGGTCGTCGATGGCGGCGATGAGCTCGGGGAGATAGCGGTCGGGGGCATTGATCACACGCTCCACGATCTCGAACAACGAATCCTCGTCGCTCGCGGTGAGGTATGGTTGGATATCGTGGGCGCTATCACGGTCACGCGCAGAGTGGTCATGCGGCATACGGCGCTACTATTGGTACGGTGGGCTTTAAAGGTTGAGGGGGTGTGAACGCGGAACGAAAATGGCTGATGTGAGGCGAAAATGAGCGGCCTTTCAACCGATCTCTCCGGACATCCCGAGGCACGCGGCGCAACCCCTGCCGACCGGATGGTGAGCGGCGGCGGTGAGCGGCGGCGGTGAGCGGCGGCGGTGAGCGGCGACGGTGAGGGCGAATGCAGCGTGCCGGAAGAACCGTAAAAATTGGCGTCCCCGTCTTTTCTGGACCGGTCGGCTCGGCGTCGATGACACATCTGCGTTCCTATTACCATTGCTCTTGCAATTGATCTTGCAATTGCTATTCCCGCTTGTAATCGTCGACGATCTCGCGCACTTTACTATGGTCCAGTTGATCGTTTTGTCGGTTGGAGATCGCCATCACCTTCTTGGCGATTCGTGAGAACTGGTGCTCCTTGATCTTGCCCAAAAGCTGGCTGTCGGTGGCCATGATCAAGAGGAGTGAGGGGAGGTGCTCGAGGTCGAGGTCATCGGGGGTCGTGCCCACTTGTTCGCACCCTTTTTTCAATAACAGTTGTGCGAAGAAGGGGTCGGTATATCCGCGGATGATCGATACGATCTCTCGGAACAAATCGTTGGCCATAGTGCTCACAATAGCGCGTTTTTAATGCTGGCGCCCGTTACGAGCCACCGACGGCTCGATCGTTGGGCGCTATGAATGTCTCATCTGCGGTCGGTTATCGCCTAACGATCATCGGCTAGCGGCTAGCGGCCATTGATGCCGAAGGCGCCGACCAGTGCTAATGTGATGTGAGTATTGAGCACGCTTATATTTTTTCCTGTTCGCCGAAGCTATCCCTATTGCGCGAATCCATCGTTGATCGATCGGCACTGCTCCAGTTCCCACGCCGGCGGGCGCACTCACGGGTGGCGCATCCGCATCCGCATCCCCATCCGCATCCGCATCCGCATCCGCATCCGCATCCCCATCCGCATCTCGTTTGGGTTGCACATGTGTACGCTCCTATCCGCTCCTTTCCTTTCCTTTCCTTTCCGTTTATTGTGAGGTTGAACCGCGAACGTTTAAGTATCGCGTGGATGCAATGGAGGGTAATGTGTAGGTTACAGGTGTGGAAGCGCGTTCGGACCAAAACCGTCCTCGCGAGCGTTGCCGTCTTCATTCTCCTTCTCGTTCTCCTTCTGGCGGTCTCCATCGCAACGAACACGGCCCAATGGTCTGCGACAGCTCGACCGCGCGCGGCGCGTTCCGTCCACGACCGTTCCGATCGCACCACGGCGGCGCTGGGACTTCAACCTTATTTCGGGAACCTCCATTCACACAGCGCGCTTTCCGACGGCACGGGCTCACCCACCGAAGCATACCACCATGCACGCGAAGTGGGACTCGATTTCCTCGCGGTGACCGACCACGCCGAGCTCCTCGACCAAACGGAATGGCAGCAACTACGCAGTGCCGCGGCGCGCGCCACCGATGACGCGTTCGTGGCGATGCACGGGTTCGAATGGACCTCCGGCGGGCCACAGGCGATGGGACGCGGATACGGGCACATGATCGTGCTCAACTCAGAGCACTATCTGCGCAGCTTCAATTGCAACCTCAGTCGGTTCTACCGCTTCGTCGGCGACGACCCCGACGCACTGGGGATGTTCCACCCGACATTTGGCAACCGCTACGACGACTTCGCCTACGACGAGAGCTCAGACACCGCCGTCGCGCTCTTCGAGGTCCATAATACCGCCTCGGAGGAGTCGCATCCGATGTATCCGCGGGGCAGGTTCGAGGACGCCTATCAACGAGCGCTCGCGCGTGGGTGGCATGTCGGCGCGGTTGCGAATCAAGATAACCATGACGCAGATTGGGGCGACCGCGATATGAGCAGGACCGGCGTCTGGGCAGAGGCGCTGACCCATGATGCGATTTACGACGCGATGCGGGCAAGGCGCACATTCGCCACCGAGCTGCCGGTCGAACTCAGCTTCACGCTCGATGGATACTGGATGGGCGAGCAAATCGGAACGACGGGTGAGAACGGATCGCTCCTCGCCAATGTCAGTATCCAGAACGCCTCGGCGCCAGTCGCCCGCCTCGAACTGATCGGCAATGGTACCGTCATCGCGAGCTATGATGCGATGAACGCGACGAACATCGGCTGGTCTCGCCCGATCACGCCCACCGGGACGAATGCCGTAACCGGCGAGTGCGCGGTCTATGCGCGGGTCCAGTTCGCCAACGGGTATCAGGCATGGACCAGCCCGGTATGGGTCCGTTCCGAAACCTCATCTTCCGCGCGCCGTTCCTCCACCCCGGCACCATTCAGCCGCACCGACAACGGACCTGCGCCGCTTTGTGAGGACGACGAGCCGCCCATCCTCTCACCGCCACCAACAGCGCTGTATGCACCCGGCACCGGCGCACAGCGGTTCGGCGCCGCCATTGCCAGTGGCGATTTTAACGGCGATGAGCGCACCGACCTCGCAGTCGGCGCGCCGGGGACCGATATCGCCGGGCGCACCGCCGCCGGCGCCGTGTTCGTGTACCTCCAAACGGAAAACGAGCCGCTCATCAGCGACACGAACCGTCCCGCCGACATCGTCCTCGCGGGCGCCGCCCCCTACGATGCCTACGGGTCCGCATTGGCCGTCGCCGACCTCAATAATGACGGTTACGACGAGCTGATCGTCGGTGCATGGCTCGCCGATATCGATATCGATATCGATATCGATGACGAAGTCGAAGACGATGACGAAGTCGATGACGGTCTGGAACGACTTCCCGACGCGGGCGCCGTGACGGTCCATTCCGGGGAGGAGTGGGGAGTGGCGGTCCAACCGTCGCTCCGGCTCGTGGGGCGACAGCCACGCTCGCAGTTCGGACGCGCTATAGCAGTGGCGGATTTCGACGGCGACGGGCGACTGGACCTCGCCGTTGGCGCCAGCGGCAGCAGCGTCGGCGGCACCCTCGGGACCGGCGTCGGTGCTGCAGGGCAAGTCTCACTCTATCGCGGTATCGGGCGCGGGGCCGGTATCGAGCCCGATCCCGTTACGCTGATCAACGGCACCATGCCGTACGGCGAGTTCGGAAACGGTCTGGCCGCCGCCGACCTCGACGGCGACCGCTGCGCCGAGCTCGCCGTCGCCGCACCGTACCAGCTCATCGGGTTCGAAGGCGATCCTTGGACACGAAGTTGGCTCGGACAGGTCTCCCTCCACGCCGGGTCGCCCACTACGCTCGTCGAGCCAACCGCGCGGCGTAGCATCGACGGCACGTCCACCACGCGCAATCTCGGCAGCGCGCTCGATATACTTCGCAGCCCGCACGCCCAGCAACAGAAAGATGCGCTGCTCGTCGGTGCGCGGCCCGCGGACAGCAGCACCAACAAAGCCGGGAATGTCACCATCTTGATCGACGCGCTCGCGAATACGGGCGCACCGTCACTGGTGCTCGAGGGAACGGCTGGGCCTAGCGGCTTCGGCAGCGCGCTTGGAGCGGGCGATATCGACAGCGACGGTGCGATCGAGCTCATGGTCGGCGACCCGACCCGCTCGACGATCACCGTCTATTCGGTGGATATTGGCGGCGACATTCCCACGGCAAAACGCTCCTTCGTCATCCGTCCCGTGGTGGGCGCCGCTGACATTGCCACGGAAGGGTTCGGGAGCGTACTCCACTGCGCCAGCAGCGGTTGGTCCACCGGAGATCTGCGGCCGCACGATCTTCTTATCGGTGTGCCGGAGCGACCGGCGGGGAAAACGCCGAACATAACTGCGAAGAGCGGTACACTCGCCCGGCTCTCCACCGATCCATTATTGACGCTCTATCCGGACCTCGGTGTGGTCGACGCAACCCTTTCCTCGACCACGAATTGGAGCATGGGCGCACCGCTCGACACGCTCCACACCGGTTCTTTGCTCATCATCGACGCGACGCTGGCCAACCGCGCGCTCATCCCGCTGCCGCAAGAGCCGATCGAGTACGCGTTCATTGTAAACGGGACCGTGGTCGCCAACGGAACCGTGACATTTCCGCCACCCACTGGCGAGTGGGAAAATACAACCCAATACAGGACGATTTCCGTACAATGGACGCCGCCATCTCAGGGTAACTATACGCTGGAACTGCGGGTCGACCCTGGCGATACGATCGAGGAATACGACGAGTCGAATAACCTCAAGCGCTGGTCCGTCGAAGTGACCCCGTCACCACCACCGCAGCCCCCACCACCCGACCTCGCAGTCGGCACCATCTCCACAACAGGCCATAGCAACGGAACGATCGTGGCGAATACGACACTGGCCGTCTCTGCGACCATCGTTGTTTCGAACTGCACTTCGAGCATCCGGCAGCTTATCGTCGAATGGAGCGTCCATGATGGGACAGAGCTGGAAACGAGCAATCGCAGCATCATCACCGTCCCCAATAGCACGAGCACGAGCACGAGCACGGGAACGGGAACGAAGCGGGTCACGATGGAAACGACATGGAGCTGGACGCCGCCTGAGGGTAATCGGAGCATCTCGATCTGTATCGAGGTCGACCCAGACGAGCGTATCGAGGAGCACGATGAGCATAACAACCGCCGCTGCACGGCCATCACCGTTCTCCTCGCCGCCGAGCGACCGCAGAATAGTACCGACCCAGCGAACGATACAACACCCGATGACGGCAATTCCATTAGTGACGATAACGCTACCATGAACAACACCGACGGGCTCGACGGGCTCGACGGGCTCGACGGGCCCAACGCCGACAACGACGATGCCAGCACCCCCACTGGCGACGGCGGGAACACTGCCTTCTTCTCAGCCATGCCAACCCGTGCGCTCATCGCCGTGGCCGTCGCAGCCGCGCTGGTACTGAGCCTCGCCCTCGCCGCACTCGTCACCCGGCGGCATCGTCGCGGCAGTGGATGAGATGAAATTAGTTATATATCACGATCCGCGTTGCCACACCGATGGGCCGGCAAGAGATACTGGGTCGTGAACCGGACGAGATCGCGAAATTGGGTGCGCGAGGGTGCGGATTCCTCGGGAAGATCGTGTCGTATCCCGCGGGGAAGTACGAGGAGATGGGCGCCATGCTCGTCGATATTATCTCACCGCACTGCATGCTCGTGCTCGGAAAGCGCGGAACGGGGAAGTCGTATACCCTCGGTGTGCTCGCCGAAGAGTTCGCTATGCTGCCGAAGCAATACGCAGAAC
Organism: uncultured archaeon; assembly: GCA_964609045.1. Classification (GTDB taxonomy): domain Archaea; phylum Thermoplasmatota; class Penumbrarchaeia; order CAZSUE01; family CAZSUE01; genus CAZSUE01. The sequence continues at coordinate 8,952 of CAZSUE010000122.1, forward strand.
GGATCTCGGTCATCCTCGTCGATACCATGAGCGTGTTCCATTCGCTGAAATGCGCCAATACGCACCCGCAAGAGGTGGCGCGGCTGCGCGATTTCCATCTTCGCCGGCCGCGCGGGTTCGGGGACAAGACCAAGATCTTCATTCCGAAGCTCTCCATCGACACCTTCAAAGACGATTTCTATTCGATCAGCTACGATCATATCCTTCAGTTCCCGCTGCGTGAGGTGGAGGTCAGCGACTGGCTCACGCTTTTCGACCTCAAGCCCACGGAGCCGGTGGGCGTGCTCCTCTCCAAGGTGATCCAGCGGCTCAAAAGTACGGGGAAACGCTACGGTTTCGATGAGATCGAGAACGCCATCGACGAGGAACATGGCTCGGACGCGGATAAGGACGGGCTCAATAACCTTTTTCGGATGGTGCAGGAGCTCGAGGTGTTCGACTGGCACGGGACGCCGATCAGCTCGCTGGTGAAGGGCGGCCAGATATCGGTGCTCGACATCTCCTATCTCGGGCGGATCGGCGGCTTCGATATCCGTAGCCTCATCATCGCTCTCCTCGGACGGCGCCTCCTCGCAGAACGGACCCTCTATACCACGCTGCAGATGCAGAGCGAAGCGGAACTGATCGACGCCTCGATCTCGAAAGATATCACGCGCGAGCATCCCATCGTCTATATGATGATCGACGAGGCGCACCTCTTCATCCCCTCAAACTATCAAACCTTTGCCTCGGACGTGCTCCTCGATTGGATCAAGCTCGGGCGTCATCCCGGCCTCTCGCTCATCCTCGCCACGCAGGAGCCGTCGGCGATCCACGAGTCCGCTATCCGACAGGCGGATTTCATCATCTCGCACATCATTACCAGCCACGACGATGTGGAGGCGCTGAGTAAGGCGAAGCAGACCTTTATGACCGCGGGACGCGATATCCAGAAGACCGTGGCCACCATGGAATACCGCAAAGGGCTCGCCACCGTGTTCGACGACAAGACGCGCAAGATCGAGATGTGCATGGTGC
>CAZSUE010000123.1:0-4704 GCA_964609045.1 uncultured archaeon
CCATCCTTCCGTTAGAGATCATCTTCGGCGGTTCGGCGCTGTGGCCGCGCTTCGAGCTCGTCACCCTCAGGATCGTGGGGTGGGCGCTCTACATCGCCGCCACACTCGTCCTCGTCGGCGCGTTCGTCGCATTCCGTCGCAAGAGTGAGACGCAGGGGAGCGACCCCACCGCAACCACCGCGTTCGTGACCGACGGCGTCTACGGTATCGTTCGTCAACCCATGACCTTGGGCATGGGCATGGGCATGGGCATGGGCATGGGCATGGGCATGGGCGTCTTCAGTATCGCGCTGATCTTTCTCGCCCAATCGCTCCTCATCGGCATCCCCAGTGCCGTCGCCCTCGCACTCTTCTATAGATCGGCCCAGACGGAACAGCGAGACAATATCGCGAAGTCCGGCGACGATTATCGAGAATATGCCGCGTCGGTCCCCATGTGGAATCTAGTTTGCGCCTGCTCGACCGCGAAGACGAAAGAGTATGCGCAGAATAGCTGGCTAGGTACAGCTGCTAAAACGACGATGCGATGGTAGAACAGGGGTATGTGCAGTGAAAAGATATAGAACGGTGGAAGTCGCGGTCATCGGCGCGGGCCCGGCGGGGCTCTGCAGCGCAGTGGCGCTGATTGGGCGCGGGTTGGATGTGACCCTCTTCGAACGTCGCAGTCGTATCCGGAGCACGCCCTGTGCCGACGGGATACCGGTTGGCGCGCTGGAGACGCTTCGCGCGGTCACGGGGTTCGACAGTACGGGCAGTATCGACCGCGTCCTCCCCGGCGGGCGGCTCGTCTTCCCCAGCGGGTATAGCTGCAAACTCTTCGATGCGGGTGAGATCGCGCTCCTCCATCGTCAGCACTGGCTCGAAGCGCTCGCCGACCATGTTATCGCAGCCGGCGGCGAGCTGCGGTTCGAGGCTCCGGTCCGCGCTATCGACCGCGACCGGCACCGGCTGACCGTCGGCGACGGGACCGAGGTGCGGTATCGGTGGGCGGTGAACGCCAGCGGCCCGGCGGGGTTCGAGCCGCTGGACTGTCCGCGCGGTCGCGCCGCCCAGGCGATACTGGACATGGGCAGCCACCATCATCCGACGCGCTACGGCGAGAGTACCGTCTACCTCGATACCCGCTACAGCGCCCAGCGCGTCTATGTCATCCCGAAACGCGACAGGGTGGCCGTGGGGCTCGGCGGCGGATTCGACGCGCTCGAGCGCTTCATCGAGGATAACAAGCTACCGGGGAAACCTATCGAACGGGTGCGCTGGCCCATCCCCGCCGGTGGGACGGTCTATCGCGCCAACGGGCAGCTCTATATCGGCGACAGCTGCGGGCTCGCCTCGCCGCTCAACGGTGAGGGGCTCGCGCCCATCGTCGATGCCAGCGTCGCACTGGCCGATGCGCTCGCAGCGCGCGAGCCCATGCAGTATGTCCGCACCATGGAGCGGACGCATACTCCGCTGATGGAGCGGCACGCGCGGTTCGCCGCGCTGCTGGAGGCGATGAGCAACGCCGAGCTGGACGCGCTGGGGCGGGTCCTCGACGGCGGGCGGTTCTCGGATCTCTTTCGCTCATCGAGACGGCAGCGGAGGGCGCTTCGCGCGCGAGGGCTGCGGCGACGGACGCGGAAAGCGCTCGCGGCGGTATTGGATGAAGCCGTGCTATGAACGCCAACGGCGGTCACTGTTCGTAACGCCACCGGGCCGGAGCGCTCATGGCTCAAAAAATGGTCAACATGTGGCCAGTGCGGCTATTCTAAAGATCGTTCGGGTTCCCACACCGATCCACGATTACCAACGATACCACGCCGTTGGATTTGAGACGGAACGGACCTTCCGCAATTGGCTCAAAGGCGATTGGCACCGCGCGGGGAAGAATGATCCCAATTTGAAAGAGATCATCGCCTATCTCTTCAGAGCGACGGGGACGCCGGTGAGCTGGCAATCCATCGCCTCCCGGACGAGTATCGGTTCACCCAACACGGTCCGCAGCTATATCGAGACCTTACATGATCTCGAGGCGCTCACCATTCTCAATCTCATCCCACCGGACGGCCGCGTCGATCATAAAAAGAATAAAAAGATCCCATCCCAGGTTCCGATCCGTTCTTCTGCCGTTTTCTCGCAGCGTACGTTCGCAATGGGGTTCCCAAGGAGTGGCTACTCGAGGGGGGTGCTCGCCAGCCATCTATCGCGGTGGTACTCGGTCTACTATTGGCGAAATAGGTCGGAGGTCGACATCGTCTGCAAAGATGGCGACGACCAGATCGGCTTCGAGGTCAAAAAAGGGGTGAAACAACGGAGAGCGGCCTGGCATATCGACCGTGCCTTTGTCCTCGATCGGGATACGATCCATCTGGCTCATTCCAGGCAGAGCACCTAATTAATACATTTTTTGGCAAAAATCTAAATATTGAATCCTTTGAATGGAATGAGCCATCTCGACTGCTCCGCCCTCGAGCCGGATCCCATATAAAATAAAGATAATATGAACGGGCGTCCAATTTTGACCTGCGACCACCGTCTCACGCGTCGTCCCCCCCTTCGCCGCGCAACCGCTCGAGCCAGCCGTCCACTGCGTCGCTATCGAGCCGTTCCACGACCTCCACCGAGGGACGGAGCGCGGGATGGACCGAGAAGATGAAGTGCGGGTCCCAGGAGCGTGACTGGAACGGGAGCGGCGCCATGAGGATGACCGGTGTGCCGTCGAACTGCGGCGTCTGCTGTGGGCGCATTTCGCCCCAGAGCGTATATTTCGCCCAATCCAGCTTCCCCGATACGAGTGCGCCCCATGTATAATAATGCCAGATCGCCGCGGGGCGGACCTCGGGAACATCGAAGGTCTCGCCACGCGCCAGTGCGAGCACGTCGGGGTGGAAGGTGTACTCGGGGTGGCTCAGCTCGCCCGCTTCGATGAGCGTGCCTTCGAAGAGGGAGATGAAGTGGAAGTTGTTCCGCACGCCGTCGAGCCTGACGCGCCAGCCACTCCTTTCATCGGGGTAAAGGACGATGGGTTCGAGCCCGAACGCGGACCCGAGCACTTCGTGGAGATACCAGAGGTTTTGGTGCAGGTGGTCGAGGTCGGCGACGAGCCCGACGAATCGCTCGCGCGTTTGTGCGCTGCGCGCCAGTGCGCTGTCGCGCACGAGCATGGCCATGGCCGCGAGCCCGAACGGCGCCAGCGCGCGGAGCTTTTTGTATAGGTCGAACCCGATCGTCTCGGGCTGCGGGGCCCAGTCACTTGGGATCGTGTCCAGTAAATCGGCCTTTCCAGCCGCACTATCCACTGTTTCAGACCGCACATCGGCTGCGCGCGCAGATGCCGCGCGGACGATCGCCGCCAGCACCGCTTCGAGCCGGTCGAGAACCGCATCACAGCAGCAGCCGGGGGCGGCGCCATACTCCACCACCGCGCCCATGGTCTGTGCGACACGACCGGCTTGGTACGGGTCGGAGAGTTCAAGGCCGCGGCGGAGAATGCCCACGGCGCCGTCGAGGCTTACGCGATCCATATCGGGGTGCGCCACGGCGCGTAGGGGCGCCTCGATCGACGGTTCCGCCAGCGCCGCCGCGTCCTCCGGAAATGTTTCACAGTAAAGCGGTTCGTCAAGCGCAGCGATGACCGCCTCGGCGAGGCTGTCGAGGTTGGGCGGAGAAGCGGTATCGCTCATGGGGAATGATCGCGCGATCCCTTCTTAATAGTTATCACCATTCTTGTCATATGCTGGTCAACGGCTACTCCAACCGTCTCACATCTATTCGAGGCGAACAGTCGGCGGAAGCCATAACAAATATATCCCACATATAGCAATGATAGAATGCTTCATCCAGGGTGCTGAAATACATCGAGGACAGTGGTGAGAAAGAGCGGCTGCAGCGCCATCTACGGCAATCGGCTGCGGACCCCTTCTGCGCCAGAAGCGGCGTGGATCGCAAGAGCTGGAAGGAAGAGTCCACGATATGTATCGATTGCAAATCGGCGAATATCGATTCGAATACTTCATCGACGAGAACAGGGTCCGGCTCGACGAAGCACTCCCTCGTGGATGGGTCATCGTAACCGCACCCCGCTAACCGCCCACCGCTCACCGCAAACCGCAAACCGCAAACCGCTACCCGCTAGGAGGAAGAGCGATCGCACGTCATGACGATATCGAGCATTGGATCTCGTTTCTGCATCGGCAGGCCATGATCTATCTCGACGAGCAACTGGAAGGATATAAGATCGGTGCGGGGCAAGTATCCTACCTTCTCACGCTCTATTATGAGCCGGGTTCGAGCCAGCAGGATGTCGCCACACGACTGGATGTCGACAAGGCCAATGCGTTTCGCGCGGTGAAGAAACTGCGGGATTGGGGCTATGTGGAGCGGAAACCGCACCCGAAAGACAAACGGTCCTATCAGCTATTCTTGACCGATCTGGGGGGGCAGGTTCTCCATACCATCGTCGAGCTGCTCAAGAGTTGGCATCGGACGCTCTTTACCGGGTTCACAACGAAGGAGAGCGATACGGCGAGATCGCTACTGCGACGGATGTATAAGAACGCGCTGGCGGTAAGAAGAGAGGAAGAGGAGGAGTGAACGACGCGTCGCGTCGCAGTTTCTGGCTTGTCGCCGGACCCGCTCCGCCATCCGCCATCCGCCATCCGCCATCCGCCATCCACCATCTCCACCCTCTCATGTGCCCATTCACGGCGCGATGTGAGTATCGTG
>CAZSUE010000123.1:4804-9949 GCA_964609045.1 uncultured archaeon
ATCCACCATCTCCACCCTCTCATGTGCCCATTCACGGCGCGATGTGAGTATCGTGGGTAACGGTGTGGCCACACACACCAGTTGGTGGTGGTTTTGGTGTTGGTGTGGTTAGCTCACGACCTCGATCGTACCGGTGGGACAGCCGATAATGAACCGTTTTGGTGTGTCCGAGTTGCCGAGTCGCACCCGCTTATGGTAGAGGTCGAGCTCGCGTTCGCGGTAGCGATGGATGATCTCGCGGTCCCCACCGAAGGTCTTGCTTAGCGCTTCACCGCCGTTGAGGATATTGGAAAGGAGCGCCACGGCGGCGAGCGTGGTGAAATCGATACTGTTCCAGTTCGAGAGCACCGAGCCGTTCTGGCTATAGACATACGACGCCGTGCGCATTCTATACGGTATGTAGCCACCGCCGTAGGGTTGGAACTTCGTATGGCGCACACACACATCGATGGTGGGGAGCGACGCGATTTTGCGTTTGCCGCCGTTCATCGCCCATTCTTCGGTATAATCGAAGAGGAAGTGTGCCCGAAAACCGTCACCGTTGCGATCGAGTTCGAGCTGTTCCATTTTTCTCCGGAATGCGGGAATATCGCGCCCCATCACGATATTACAGGAGATATTGTGGGCGGAGAAGAAATGCTTGACGAGGGGTGAGACGGAGAAGATCTTTTCGAGGACGAGGTTGGTCTCGCTCTTGCCGCGGCGGCGGTTATACGCCGTATACACCATGAGCACGCACTGTTTCGCATCCAGTCCCTGCAATGTCCTGATCAGCCCCAGCGAGAAGAGCCCGCCGTCCATCTTATTGTCGATGAACGGGTCGGCGGTCATCGTGGAGCGTGTCCCGTCGAGAATATCGTAGATCGTGGTCCCCTTCATCACTTCCAGCGCATCGGCCGGTGGGCAATCGATATCGAGTGCGTCGGCGAGCGAAAGCCATATCCACCGAAAATTGGCACGGACCGCGGTGGGGTCGGGGAGCTTTTCGCTGATGTAATGGAACTGTTCTTCCAGCTCCTCCCGTGGGCGGGCATTTTCGGGCCCCTGGTGCGCATCGGACGCCGAGGGGTTGGTCCCCAGCTTCCCTGCGCGCCTCGACGGCGGGCGGGATGCAGTAGGAGCGCGCGCCGACGAAGTACGCCCGCGGTGAGCATCGCCGCTCGAATTTTTGACCCGTTCCCGGAGCGCGGCACCGTTCTCGGTGGTCAGCCGAAGGACTTCCTCAGGCGCGATACCGCGGCATGCATGGGGTTGGGTGGTAAGGGCGGCTTTGATGGCGCGTTCCAGTGGATGGTCTGCAGACCGGTCAACCTCCATCGGGCCATTGTTCATCCCGGCCGCGTCTGATCCGTAATGCCTCGATGGTGGATCGTCGCTCTCTCCATGCATACTAACACGCTCGTCACCGTGGAACCGGGAAGCCGCGGCACGGCAATGCGCCCATGTACTTCCCCCAAGCGATAGAGGATGGGGTTCGCACCTAGCGGGTACCGTAGCGGGACGGTTCGATTCATATCGCTTTGTGGTTAGCCATAGAGTAGGTGCTACTTATATTTTGCCGATGTGCTGATCGTGAAAGAGATAGGGATGAAGAACGGGGATAGAAGTAAATATCGGCATGATCGGCGTACGGACCTTGAACGCTCCCCGGAACGGGGCCTGTCACGGCACGATAATGCGTTTTCGGGTAAAGAGCGTTCTCACGGGATCGGTGACGCCGGCGGCATACCACGCTCCGAGGCGCGGCCTATGCACGCGCCCGCTTATCCTGCGGTGTGTTACATGCCACATGCCACGCTCGGCAATTAAAGGAAAGTGTAAGGCTATTATTATTAGCTCATACTATATCGCTAGAAAAATACCCGCTCCTATAGGTAACTCTTATATAGCAACTAAGAAGTTGGTTTCTTGTTGCCTGGGAGGTATGGAATGGACAAGCATGTCTACGGCGGCGTTTTGAAAGCACGCTTCGACGCGATCAAACGCCGGAAAGGTAAGTTCGGGGTCGAAACGATCATCGAGGAGGTCAAGAAGCGGGGGTATTATTATCCCGAGGTGCCAAAAAAGATCAAGACCAAGACGAAATATCCGATCGAATATCTATTGGCGATCCTTCAGGTCTACGAGAACGCGTACGGGCGGAAACATTTTCGGTTAATGTGTCGAGTAGCGGCGAAAAAGGAAGGTATTTTTGGGTTCTTTGTCCGTTGGGCGTTCTCACCGCACGACCTCATCGAGAAGGCCTGCGATTATTGGCCGCAGTTCTACGATTTCGGGCGGCTCGAAGGCGAAAAGCTGAGCAAGAGTTCCGCACGTATGGTCGGGTACGATATCTCAGTGGACCCGCTCTTCTGCCGTTCCCACGGCTACTTTTGCGAGGGCGTGTTCCAGACACTGAACCTGGAATTGGATATCGAGCATACGAAGTGCGTCCATGCAAATGACGACCCGTACTGCGAATGGATATTGAACTGGGGCTAACGCGCTTTTTTCGCGAACGCTACATTGGCTACGACCAACGCAGGCGGTGGCCAGTGTCGTTTGTCGCAGGGGAACAAACCTTTAAATAGTCTGAGAACGTACGAGCGACTGGCTCTGTCATCGATAGCTGGCGTACCTCGCCCGGCTGGATGACGGACCATCCGTACGATCGGGATGATGCCATGGGATTATTGGATCCAAACCCACATCTTGAGGACTATCTCATTCAGCGGTTGCCGCGAATGATCGAAGCTGCCGGTTGGCAGAAGACCTATTCACGCACACCGAAGCCATCGAACCCGATCATGGATATTTTTACACCGCCCCAGCCGCGTATCTACCGCTACAAGTTCCAAACGTCGCTTGGGACGGTGAAGTGCGAAATGGAGCCGCAGGGCGGCTATGTCGAGATCGTCATGAACGGTCCCGGCGGGTCGCACGAGAAACGGTTGAATGTGCGACGCTATGTGAAATTCGAACCGCGGACGAAACGTCGCCATCTCAAGAATATGGGCGACCTGACCGCGGAGGTCCATCTTCTCATGCTCTACCACGGCCCCATCGCCAATCCACAATTGCTCCCGAACCAGGTGCAGAAACTGCTCCAATATCTCCGTTCCAAGGCGCCGATCATGCAGCCGATGCTACGCGACCAGATCCTTTTCCAATTGAACCAATATCTCATGGGCCAGTTGCGGCTCGCGCCGATGAACCCGCAATTACAGCAGCTCCTCGAACAGCTGCAGCTCCTCATCCAGCAGATCCAGAGCGGGCAGGCGCTCTCGCCGTACTCCGGCGGCGGGATGGGTGCAAATACGGGCATGAGTAGGGGTGCACCGGCTCTTGGCCCGTCCCATTCGCCCTATGCGGCACCGGGGTTGGGCCAGTCGCAGGCACCGTCGGCGCTGCCAGGGTTGAACCAGCACCAACAGCCATACCAGCAGGTGCAGCAATCGCCACAGCAGCAGCAATTCCAACCGCAACAGCAACAGCAACCGCAACCGCCGTCGCCGCCGGCATCGAGTGGCGGTGCGGCTCAAGCGGCGGGCAGTGTTGCCAGCACATCGGAACCAGAGCCGGAACCGCAAGAAACGGAGCCGGAGCCCGCTCCAGAACCGGAGTTCGAGCTGCCGGAAGAGTGCCCCGCCTGCGCCACGCCCATCGAACCGCCGCTCCTCGATGACCCGCCGCGTTGTCCCGCATGCGGCAGACTTTTATGATCGGTGGACGATCGATCGAGTATGGATGTGGAACCGCTCCATTCCTGGGAATGCGCCTCGTTCAACGAGAAGAAGGACCCGCGGCTCTGGCAGATCAAGCAGGAGGTCGTATCGGAGCTGATGGCGCTCAATTGCGCCGAATGCCGACGCCGCGCGGCGGCGAGCATCCCGTTCTATCGAGAGCACTATTGCAAAAAGCTGCGAGCGGACCCCGAGACGGCGGAACTGTTCTGTAAGGAAGATTGCGCAGACTACCGGCCGGCATGCGAGCTGGTCCATTGCGAGAGGTGCCAGCTCGAAAAGCAGCTCATCGGATCACCGTTCCTCCCGATCCAGCAACTCCTCATCGAGCTCAACGATATCTTCGCCACCATGCCGGTGGACGGGCGCGTGCTGCGGCTCAATTACAACTGCGATACGGGCAAGATCGATATGGAACGGGTGAATATGACCGACGATGTGGCGTTCCTCGACGAAGATACCGGCGAGGTCTATATCCCCATCGGGAAGGTCGAGAAGGTGGTGCATGAGCCGATCTACGGTGTGCCCGACCCGCATCCGCCGGCGGACATGGATGCGGACACGGATGCGGAGCCGGGGGAGGAATGAGGCGTTCGCGTTCGGGTCTATGCGCGATCTATAATAATCTTATAATAACCCTGTAACCACCTCATTAAGAGTAGAACTCTTCCACAACGCAGTGAATTAATCAACTCAATCCTACCATATCATATAGCTTAGTGGATTGAATAAGCTGAGGATGACGAGAATCGCAATGGCAAGAGCGATTCCCGCGCTTATCGAAACTGCTCTGATCTTGTTATTTTGGGTTGTATTTCCGAGCCCGTTCCCGATCAAGGCGAAGTCCCCCATAAGGCCGCCGATTATGATGGTTATTCTCCCCGTCCCGAGCATATTTCTCACCGTATCGCGATATTGCCCCCGTGCGTCCTCGTAGGCGTCATAATCACCGTCGTAATCGTCACTATCCGGGCTATCGAGGAATAGCATGGAACTGAGTATCAGAAGCCCGATATGGAATATAATGAGGCCGATCAAGACCATGGAATAGACTCTCTTGGGACGAATGAGCGGCGGAGTACTGTCTTCTTTCTTCGCTGTTTCAACGGAGGATGGGGCTTGCTGCGGTTTCGCGTACGGCTCCCACTTCGCCGAATATTGAGCGCGGTGCTGTTGGCTTGATGTCTGGCTTTGTGTATCGGGCCGATCATATTCCATAGTTCTCACCTCTCCTTAAGATAGAGAGTCGAAATCCGGTCGAGGAATATATTATTCCGATACTTCATAAAAGAAGGCTCTACATGTAGACTACATGTAGTTTTTTACTCGATCGCGCGTGACCGCTGGTCAGACTTTGCGCCCTTCCCGTAGTATCTCTTCAGATGCGCGGTGCTGATGCACTCCTAACACTGCCGGCCATGGT
>CAZSUE010000124.1:0-6208 GCA_964609045.1 uncultured archaeon
GTTCCCGACATGACTCAGCAGAGCGGGCGCGCTGAGGCAAGTCTAGAGGTGCTGGATAGGCCGCTCGCCGTTCCCGACCTGGCTCAGCAGATCGTGCATGCTGACGCAAGTCTAGAGGCGCTGGATAGGCCGCTCGTCGTTCCCGACCTGGCTCAGCAGATCGTGCGTGCTGACGCAGGCCTAGAAGCGCTGGCCAGAGGTGAGAGCCATTGCGGAGTATCAATATCTGCCACATCTGATCGAGCTCGATCCACAAAGCTAATAACGCCGCCCGATGTTCGCTTTTGCGATAGCTATGAGGATTCTCGCCATCCATTGCGATTATATCGAGTACCAGACGAAGAAGGCGATCAAGAGCGTGGCGGAGGAGATCCCCGAGGACCGCGCCCAGGGTCGGCTCGAGGAAGCGCTCGCCGCGTTCATTGCGGTGGAGAAGACCGATACGCCCGAAGAGCGCGCGGTGGCCAAGGCGGCCATGGAGATCGGGGCGATCCTCGCACAGGTCGACACCGACCGCGTGATGCTCTACCCATACGCGCATCTCTCGTCCAATCTCGGCCCACCACAGCTCGCCACCTCGATCCTGCAGGCGCTGGAGACCACGCTCACCAACGACGGGTTTACGGTGGCGCGCGCGCCGTTCGGGTGGTACAAGGCGTTCCAGCTCTCCTGTAAGGGCCATCCGCTTTCCGAGCTCTCGCGCGAGATCAAACCGGAAGACATCGCGCTCGAACGGGTCGGGCGCCCGAAAACGCGCGAGGAGATCGTGAAGGAGATCGAGAGCCGGTACTATCTTCTCATGCCCGATGGGAGCGATATCGATCTCGATCTCGACCGGCTCGACGCGTATCCGCAACTGGACGACCATCCCACTTTGAAGCATTTCATCGCGGCGGAAGAGATCAAGGGCCAGCCCTCGCAAACGCCGCCCAGTATCAAGGAGATGCAGCGGCTCGAACTGATCGATTACGAGGAGGCCAGTGATTCGGGCCATTTCCGGTTCTATCCCAAGGGCACACTCATCTTCAACCTTCTCAAGGACTGGGCCGAGCATATCGCCGTGGACACGCTGGACTGTCTCGAGATCGAGACGCCGATCATGTACGACTGGTCGCAGCCGGATATTCGGAGCCAGGGCGACTCGTTCCACGAGCGGCACTATATCATCAACCTCGACGACGAGAAGCGCGAGTTCGTCCTAAGGTTCGCCGGCGATTTCGGCCTTTTCCGCATGCTCAAGAACGCGATCATCAGCTACCGCCAGCTCCCGATCCGCGTTTACGAGTTCTCCAAGAGTTTCCGGCGTGAGAAGCACGGCGAGCTCTCGGGCCTCAAGCGGCTTCGTGCGTTCCACATGCCCGACATCCATTCCTTCTCGCGCGATATCGAGGAGGGCTGGGAGCAGTACGAGGCGATCTATAAGGCGTATACAGATTTCGCCGACGGGATCGGGGTGGAGTACGCCATCGCGTTCCGTATCGTCGATTCGTTCTACGAGCGGTATAAGGACAAGATCGCCGCGCTGCTCGCGTACTCGGACCGTCCCGCGTTCATCGAGACGCTCTCCGAGATGAAGCATTACTGGGCGGTCAAGAACGAGTTCCAGGGGATCGATTCGGTTGGCGGCAACTGCCAACTCGCCACGGTGCAGCTCGATGTGAAGGACGCCGAGGTCTACGGCATCACCTACACCGACAGCGACGGCGAGAACAAGGGCTGTATCATCACGCACTCGTCCATCGGCTCCATCGAGCGCTGGATCTACGAGATCCTCGAGGACGCACTGAAGCAGAAGAAATCCGAACTGCCGTACTGGCTGGCACCGACGCAGGTGCGTTTCATACCGGTCAACCCCGACTATGTGGACGACTGTCTCGCACTCGCCGAGAAATTGGATGCGCGGGCCGATATCGACGAGCGCGATGAAGGCGTGGGCAAGCGCGTCCGCACCGCCGAGCGCGAATGGGTGAACTATACCATCGTCTACGGCGGTCGCGAGCGCGAGAGCGGGAAGTTCAAAGCGCGAATGCGTGATGGCGAGATGCACGATTTCACGCTCAAGACGCTACAAGAGGAGCTGCAGTCGAAGCAGAGCACCTATCCATACCGGTCGCTGTCGCTCCCGATACGGCTCAGTAAGCGGATCCAGTTCCGTGGCTGATCATTCCCCTGGCACACAGTCGAAGTGGTTGTTCGTAATGGTCGCCGACGAGCTGGCCAGACTCCGCGAACCAACCTCCAAGCTTATATAGTATGAGCGATATGGCCTGGCTGTTGTGGGCGGGGGAGATGTGTATGATTTTTCTCACCGCATAGACACGCACTCACTCACTCATCACTCAATCCTCTCTTCAATCCCCCCACCACAACATTTTTTTGCTCCGAACACCACATTGTCAGTTCGGATGCCGTATCGCCAATGAGGGGGCCGAGTGTCGGCTCGTATTGTCTACCTCACCCTCCGCAATAGAGTTATAATGCAACTTATCATTAGTGCAAGATCCAGAGAATGTGGTTGGCCTCGAACTACGCCGGGGAGCAGACTAGTGTATATATTTTTCCCCCAACGACTAAATATCAGGAGAACTGGCGCCGCAACGAAATGGATTATCGGTTAGCCTCGAATGCCCATTCATTGGCGGGTGATGGGAACACGCACAGCTCCTCACCGCAGGGCGGGAGCGGATGGAGGAAGCGAGGCGGGAGCGGATGGAGGGAGCGGTTAGGGGGCCTCTTTCAGCGCCGCGAGGTCCGCCTGGCATGCGCTACAAAAATCGGTGGGCGGTTTGATCGTATCGCTCATAAACCAGTTATCGATCAGATCCGCCGGCGAGGTCTCCAGTGCATAATACATCACGCACTCCTCGTAGATGCAATGGTTCTCGTGGTTCGGGTCCTCGTGCGCGATATCGCTCTCATAGCCGATATTGACCAGCCCAATGAGGTGCCCGAACTCGTGGACGAGCACCGCGTTCTCGAAGTCCTCGTGGGTGACACGGTTCCGAAGCAGCCAGGGGATCGGGATCGAGGAGATCTGTTCTTTAAAGATCGCCACCGACGCCGCGTGGTAGGTCACGCCGATCGTATCGGGGTTCTTGGTGAAATGGCCATTGACATAGAGGAAATAGACCGCGGCGGTCTCCTCGTGGAAATAATTGTCGCGATATTCGCGCTCAAGTTTTTCGAGGTCCTCGACGCTGTAGGCAGCGTTCACCGCGGATATCTCGTCGTCCACGATCAGCCGTATCGATTCTTTTTCGCAATAGGTCTCCAGCCGCTGTCGGAGGAGCGCGAGGGAATTCTCACTCGGCGGATAGCCCGCAATATGATCGACCTCGACGACGAGTTCGCGATAGGGCTCGGCCGTTAGAAATCGTACCGCGTAGTCGCCCGGCGCGCTCATGTAGTACTCAGACCGCTCCGAGGGAGACTCGCCCCGCATTTTCAGGTAGACGATGTTCACGATCGCGATCACCAGCACGATCGCGACCACCACGGTCACAATGGTCATGAGCCGGTTGTACCGTCTGCGAGCGTCAGCGTCGTTATTCGCGTCTTCGCGGCCTCCACCGCCGAACGGGGCATCCATATCCCGATCAATGGCTGCTGACGATGTTAAAGTTTATGGTGTTATGGCGCGCGGTTACTCGACAGCGTATATTGCCAGCGTATATTGCGATTTGCGCGCGGGGACGATCCGTTCGTACGTGGGGTGCCATCGCCACGCCATCGGGCACGCAGCGTGTCCAGGAGCAGTTTAGTTCATGAACGAATGACAGAATGAATGAAATGGAACCAAAGGAACAGTTTGATTCGACGGGTGCGATCTCGAACCCCGGATGCTCAACCCCCAACCCTCTCGTTTTGCGATCCTACTAGGCTCATTCCATTCAAAGGGTTGAGTATTTAGATTTTTGCCAAAAAATGTATTAGGTAGGTGCTCTGCCTGGAATGAGCCTACTACCCGTCGGTGAGCGCCACCGTCGTCATAGGGAAAAGGTCGAAGAGCACCACCGCTACGGTCTTCCGATCGGTGGCAGCGCGAGGGAGGGGCACAGAAAGCGCGCGGAGGTTCCCCTCGGCGTCGGTGGCGACACGCGCCGGCTCGCTCTCGAGGACGCGTTCCTCTCTTGGATCGACGAACACGATCTGGAGCCAGTGCTCGTCCGCGGGGTACCCGTCCGCCGCCTCGTCCGTCAGCGTTACGGTCACATCGACGCGTGTGCCAACGACATCCGCTTCGACCGCGACGCCTGGTGGTCGGCGCAGTGCGGGGTCGGTGTACGGTTCGGTCTGAAACGAGCAGAATCCCACCACATCGTCGTTCCTATCTGCCAGTTGCATCACGCGGATAAGCGCGGCGAAATCCACCACACCCTCCACCGGCGCGACGCAATAGAGCGTCCCGTCTTCCAACGCCGGCCCGTCGGTGACGCGTCCGGCGATGCGCACCCGCTCAAACGCGATATTCGCGCCTTGCGCGATGAGCCGGAGCCCCCCCTCGATCACCACTGTGCCATCGCGGACCCGTCCTGCCAATACACTCTTGTTCACACTCTTGGGCGTGTATTCGAATCCTCCGCCGCCATCGCTCCTGGCCACATTGGCAAGCGCTATGGCGATCACACCGCTCTCCTCGTCGTAGTAGATGGGCGCGAGTGCGAACTTGAGCGAGTCCATCATCGCTTGGCCGAGCGAATCGATCTCTTTGGGTTGCGTGATGGTCAGCCCGGTCATGACCATCCCCCCCACCGCGTCGTTCGATGGCGTGAGCTGCGATGCCGCGGATCGATCCGGCGGCGGGGTGGTGTGCACCGTAAGCTCCGATGCAAGCGTGCGGCGCTCACCTTCGGCATGGTACGCGCATCGCACCGTTATCATGTATTCGGTATCGTACGCCAGCGGCCGTTCGGGGATGAGATAAATATAGCGCCCCATGGACTCGACGCGCAGTTCGTGCGCGATCGCTGGCGTGAGTTCGACCGCGACCTCCTCCGGGTCGATGGCGGCGGGGACGACATTGAGTTCCTCGTCCACCGCAAAGAGCATCAGGTTGAGGTTGGCACTGGTCGCAAGATCGGTGGGCGGCTCGAACAGCGGCGTGCCGTGCCGGTCCATGTAGACGAGGGTCGCACCGCCCGGTGGGATGGCCGGTCGATCGCCGTCGTGGTCGGGGTCGCAACAGAGCTGTGGGTCGTCCGATGCGATCCGATAATAATTGTATGGGACGGCGTAGACCTCGCCGGTGGTGGAACCGAAATAGACGGTCCCGTCCGGTGCGAGCGAGGGTGATGCGTTGATATCGTTCTCTGCAACATCCGGCGCCATAGCATAGGACCAGACCCGTTCTCCGTCCGGTGCGAGGCAGTATCCGTTCCCGTTCTGGTTCCCGATATAGATACGCCCCTCCGCGTCCACCACCGGCGAACTCTTGATCGGTGCGTCGGTGTAGTAGACCCATTTCTTATGCCCGAACCGATCGAGACAGTAGAGGGCACCGTCGGAGGAGCCGATGACGATTGAACCGTCCGCGAGGATGGCGGGCGACGAGTAGATCAGTCCGAGCGTCTGGTACCCCCAGAAGACCGTCCCGTCCTCCGGTGCCAGCGCGTAGATCTTGCCGTCGAAACACCCGAAGAAGAGCTCGCCGTAGCGCCCGCAGGCGATGGAAGAGACCACCGCCCCGCCGAGCTGTCGGCGCCACCGTCGCGACCCGTCCAGCGTCGATACGGCGTGCACGCCACCGGCGAGCGTGCCGATGAACACCGTCTTTCCATCGATGCTCAGCAACGGCTTCGTCCAGATCACGCCCGAAGGATACTCGCCGGTATCGTATTCCCAGATCAGTCTACCCGCCGTATTGAGCTTGTAGAGACAATTATCGTCGGAACCGGCATAGATGAAGAGCGCGCCCGCTTCGTCGTTGATGGTGAGGTTGCCTTCGAAAAAGCTCGAGAGATGTGCGCGCGGGTTCTCGCGCGGGTCCTCGAAATGCCGTCCCCAGAAGGTCCAGCGTATCTCGCCCGTGGCGGGGTCGAGCTTCCAGACGCGCCCCTGGTTCTGGTGCCCGTCGGGGTCTGCGTCGGTGGACGCCATATAGAGGTCGCCGTCCGCGCCCAATGCGCCGGTGGAATCGATATACATCATCTGTTTCTCGGCGAGGCGCCATTTGATCGAACCGTCGGGATGGAGCGCGACGAACTCCCCG
>CAZSUE010000124.1:6218-9840 GCA_964609045.1 uncultured archaeon
TAGAGGTCCCCGTCGGTGTCGACGATGGCGCTGGCCCAGATAAGCCCGCCGATCTTTTTCTTCCAGACTCCACCGATATCATCGGGCTCAGTGGGGACCTCCGTTGGGAATCGATGGACGCGACCGCGGTTGGCCGCTGAATAGCGGTAGGAAGGGAACGGTGCGTCGGCATCGAGCCCTGCGAAATAGTCGTCCACCGGTGTGCGATGGACGAGCGGGAGCTGTCGGACGACGAGCTTCTCGAGCGCCGATTGCATACGGGTGACGCGCTCGACGGTCTCCCCATAGCTGAGCTTGAGCGCGCCTCTTACCAGCGTCGCCCCCAGCTTGTGCGCTTCGGTCGTCAGCTCGGACCATGTAGCGGCGATCTCCTCACCCAACGCGCTCCGTTGGGTCGCAGGATGGATGACGAGTGGCCAGAGCGCGGTGGAAATGAGATTGGCCATCTCCAACGCCGCCCCCACCGCTGCGGGGACATTTTCGATGGTGAGCTCGCTGAGCGCCTTCAATGCGCTTTTACTTGCGAGATATCGGCGCTTGATCTGCTGTGTGCGTCGGCGAAGCTCGCGCTCATCCATGCGTAATAACGGGAGCCACTGTGCTATGCGCTCGTGCAGCTGTGAAACCATCTCGGAAATGTCCATGACACCACATCGCTCGAGGCCGTGCTCGTCTATCGTTTCTTTCGACAACCCCACTATTTCGTGGGGATGAGACGAGACAGGTGGAGAGGGAGTGAAATAAGCGCGCCCATATAAATATTCACGGCGTGGAGGATGGCGGTGGAACGGGGGTGACCGTTCTCGAGCGCGTTTTCTCGATATGGGTGTTGCTCGATCCTTCTGGCCCGTCCGTTACCGTTGCCGTTGCCGTTGCCGCCCATGCGCTGCCAAAGATTAATAAACTCTCGCCATGTTCTCCGACTGCTCCATTCGATCGACTCACTCTTGCAATGCGGTGTAGACCGGCTCCGAATGGTGATCCTCGGGTCGTGATCCGATATGGTACGAAAACGGTTGCGCTTTGGCACTTCTGGCATACGTGGCTTTACCAATCGTGAGATCAGCGCGCAGCTTGCGCTACGGGTGGGGTCTGCATTCGCGCGGTATCTCGGTTCCACGGGCCGCACATTGGTCGGATACGACACGCGTTGGGGATCGGAGATGCTGGCGAAGTCCGCCGCGTGCGGATTGATCAGTGAAGGCGTCGCGGTGGACGACGCGGGCGAAGTCCCGACACCGGTCTTTGCCACCTACCTCACCGGTTACTGGTACGATGGCGGGATCATGATCACCGGCTCGCATATGCCGCCGGACCGGATCGGGATCATCGTCATGCTCGAGGACGGGTCCTATGCGCAAGATGAGGTGGCGCGCGCCATCGAAGCGATCATGTACGACGAGGTGGCGGAGGCGGAAAAAGGGTCGATCCCGCACGAGCCGCCGCATCCACGCGAGATCGGCGAATATCGCGCCATCGAAGGAGCCACCGCATACTACCTCGACGAGGTGGTCCGATTCGTCGATAGCGACACCATTGCTGCGCAAAAATACAAAGTACTCGCCGATCCGGGCAACGGGACCGCCTGCGGTCGGCTGGTCACCATCCTCGAGCGCGTCGGGTGCCAGACGATCGAGTTCAACCATACACCGAAACCGGAACCGAACCGCGAAGCGGAACCACGTGCGCGCAACCTCGGCCCCACCGCCGACGCGGTGGTGGAGAACGGGTGTGACATCGGCGTGGCCACCGACGTCGATGCCGATCGCGTCCTCTTCATCACCGCCGATGGCGAAATCCTCAGCGAGGATGTGATCGGTGCGATCTTCGCCTCCAGCGAACTGGACACGAAGGAGGCGGGCGCGGACACGCCAATCTGTGTCACCCCGGTCAACTCCTCGGGATTGATCGAGGCGGTCTGCGGCGATATGGAGGTGCCGGTGGAGTACTGCCGGATCGGTCAACCGGATACGGCGCGCGCGCTGAAAGAATTTGAGAGCCAATATTCGTACGAGGAGTCGGGCAAATACTATTTTGCGCGGCATGTGCTCTGGGCGGACAGCTTTCTCGCGACGCTGAAACTGCTCGAACTCATGGCGAACGAGGACAAGAGCCTCGCGGAACTGGCTGCGCCGTTTCCCGTCTTCGAGCAGGTAAAACAGACCGTGCGCTGCGCCGATGCCAAGAAACAGGCGGTAATGGCGACGGTGCAGGAGCTCTGGGTCGATCATATGGCCGACGATGTGGCGCGCGATGTAACCATCGACGGGCTCAAGCGCGTCTATAACGACCGTTCCTGGCTGCTCATCCGCGCCTCCGGTACCGAACCGCTCATCAGGGTCTATTCCGACGCACAGAGCGAGGAACGAGCGCAGGAGCTCGTGAAGGGAGGGCTGAAGCTCGTCGGGATGGCCATGGAGCAGATCGAGGGCAAATGAAAGTGGCGACCCGCTGGCGGTGACCCGAACCGAGCTTGACAAACGCCGGATGCGCGATGAGAGCAAAGAGGCGATACGAACCAACATCAGACCCGGCCATCTACCGTTCGGTCATATAGGCTCCCGCTGCATATTGGGAGGGACACGAGCCGCGACGATCTATCATTCGCAGTACCAAACCATGATGCCCCGAGGAACTGGAATATGTACATTTTAGAACGCGCAACAGCACGGCACGCGCAGTCCGATGCGACAACATACAATAACGATCCAAACCGATCCGATCTTCGAGTATCGATACACCTATATGAGGGAGGGTGAGCGAGAATGGACCAGGACCGAACAGACGAGAACAATGAGCAACTGGCTGTGGAAGTCGAGAGCGAAAAGGATTTTGTCGAGACCAAGTTCAAGAAAAAGGTGTGCCTCCTCGGCGACGGCGGTGTGGGGAAGACATCGTTGATCCGGCGCTTCGTCGTGGACGAGTTCAGGGACAAGTATATCTCGACCATGGGCGTCAAGGTGATGAAGAAGAATATCGCGTTAAAACGGCCGGAACGCACCATCACGCTCATGATCTGGGATGTCATGGGCCAGAAGATCTTTCGCCCCATCTTCAAGCGCTATTTCAAAGGCTCCGACGGCGTGCTTCTCGTGTGCGATATCACCCGGCGCGAGACGCTGGAGAACATGGAGAAATGGTACCAAGTGATCACCGAGGTCACCGGCCCCATCGTGACGCTCTGTATCGCGAACAAGATCGATCTGATCAAGGAGATGGATTTCTCGTTCGACGAACTCGACACGGTGGCAAAGCGGTGCGGTTGCAAGCCGATGAAGACCAGTGCGAAGACGGGTGCCGGTGTCGGCGGGGCGTTCCATACGGTGGCATCGTTGATGATGCGGCGCTGAGAACCGTATCCGATGGGCATTGGGCGGTCTTTCCGCACACAATTTTCGTCACCATTGTGCATGATGGCGCTGGCGCATCTGAGGTTCACTTCCCGAACCTATCCTATCTATAGGGAACAAGGCGCAACCAGATAGATGCTTCGATACGGGCTTCTTATGCGATGCTAGTCAGTCAAGAAAACTAATTCTTATCTCCCGCCTCACCTGCAGCTATAGTGCAAGGTGTGGCGCTATTGCACGATAAAGTGTGGCATTTCATCGATCGCGTCCAT
>CAZSUE010000125.1:0-9786 GCA_964609045.1 uncultured archaeon
ACGAGTGGAACGATACCGACGGTGACGGGTACGGCGACAATGCTGCGGATGCGTTCCCAGAGGACCCATTGGAGTGGCGCGACACCGATGGCGACGGGTACGGCGACAATGCTGCTGACGCATTCCCGTCAGACCCAACGGAGTGGAACGACACCGATGGTGACGGGTACGGCGACAATCACGCGGATCTTTTTCCGTTAGACCCGAGACAGTGGAACGACACCGACGGCGACGGCTACGGCGATAATTACCGCTTCGTTCTCGACCCGGCAACCGAGCTGCGAACCGATCAAGCGGGCGATGCGTTCATCTTCGACCCGAAGGAGTGGTTCGATACGGACGGCGACGGTATCGGCGACAATGCCGATGCGTTCCCGCTCGATCGGACGCAAATGACGGATACCGACGGTGATGGGTTTGGAGATAACCATACGGGTACGAACGGTGACGCGTTCCC
The DNA here is from genome assembly GCA_964609045.1 of uncultured archaeon. GTDB lineage: Archaea > Thermoplasmatota > Penumbrarchaeia > CAZSUE01 > CAZSUE01 > CAZSUE01. Next base: position 458 of record CAZSUE010000125.1, read on the forward strand.
GCTCAACCCCGCGGCGAGCGTGGACAGCGACGGCGACGGCGCCGCGGACGCCTGGAACGAGCACTCCGGACCATGGGCGTCGGTGGAGACCGTCGTGATCGATCTTTTCCCGACAGATCCGGCGGCCAGTGTCGATAGCGATGAGGACGGGTATCCCGATGCGTGGAACGAGGGGATGGACGCCGGCGACTCCACCACCGGTCTGAGGCTCGATCTTTTCCCGCTCGATCCCGCGGCCAGCCTCGACAGCGATGGCGACGGCTACCCGGACGCATGGAACGAGGGGATGGACGCCAGCGACTCGATCACCGGGCTGACGCTCGACCTCTTCCCGGCAGACGCGCTCGAGTGGCGCGATACGGATGGCGACGGCGTCGGCGATAATGCTGACGCGTTCATCCACGACGCTGATCATGCGTTCGACACCGACGGCGACGGGATGAGCGACCTCTGGGAAACTGCCAACGGGTTCGACCCGAACGACCCCAGTGACGCGCTCGAGGATAGCGACGGCGACGGCATTGCGAACATCCGCGAGTTCCAGGCGGGTACGAACCCGCACAGCAGCCGTGCGGAGACGATCGATGCCGAGGCGCGTGAGAATACGGTGACCTCCCTCCTCGTCGCCGTCGTCATCGCGCTCGTCGCACTCCTCGTCCTCGTGGCGGTACGCGGCAGAGGCTCCGAGAGGCGGCGGAGGAAGGAGTGAGGATGGCAGTTAGGCCCGTCGATGAACCGTACCTCGATGAGCAACCACGAATACCCATGACGAGTTCTACGGTCCGACCGGGGATGATGTCGCATCGGCGACGGTCGGTGCCGCAACTTCTAACACAGATCCGGGACGGGGACCAACATCAGGTTCGTCACTCCTATTGCCGTTATTGCATGCGGGTCCGACGCCGTCGACGCATCGGGCGCAACGCTCGACGACACGGGACGCTCTCACCGGTCGAAAAATGGCACTGCCAGTCTTTCCGCCGATCTCTATTTGGATCGGAGGGCGAAGCTGGGGTCGACAGTACTGAGTATTGAGTATTGACTGAGCGGATGACTCAGATTCGATGAATGGATGAATGGATGAATGGATGAATGAATGAATGAACAAATGCGCGCTCATATTGACATACACTTCCGCACCTCTCTCCTCGCCTAACACCGCCGTTCTCCGTCCCGCACTTTCCTCTTGCACCCGCGCTCTCCACCGCACCCGTCTCGCCCACCCGAACCCATAAATACGCGGATTCGTATCGGCGCGCGATGCCCAAGCAGTTCCTCACACTCTCAGACCTCGCGCTCGCGGACAAGACCGTGTTGCTCCGTGTCGACATCAACTCGACCATCGACCTCGAGAGCGGCCGGATCATCGGCGAGACGCGGCTGCGCAGCCATGTGCCCACCATCGAGGCGCTCGTCGACGCCGGCGCGCGGGTCGTGCTCCTCGCGCACCAGTCCCGGCCCGGGCTCCCGGACTGTACGAAGCTCGCGCAACACGCGCGCGTCCTCGACTCCATCCTGGAGACGACGGTCGCCTATGTGGACGACCTCATCGGCTCGCACGCGGCGGAGGCGGTCCGCGCGCTGAAGGCGGGCGAGGTTCTCCTTCTCGAGAACACGCGGCTCTATGCCGAAGAGATCGCGGTGGACAGCTCGCCCGAGCGCCAGGCCGCCACACATATCGTCCGCAACCTCGCGCCGCTGGCGGACTATTTCGTTAACGACGCGTTCGCCGCCGCGCACCGCGCACAGCCCTCGCTCATCGGGTTCATTCCGCTCCTCCCCAGCGCGGCGGGGCTCCAGCTCGAAAAAGAGCTCGTGGCCGTGGAAGAGGCGATGAAAGGCGGCGCACGCCCCGTCGTCGTGCATCTCGGCGGGGTGAAGGCCGACGACTCGATCCGCGTCGCAGCCAATATGATCGAGCGCGGTATCGCCGATCTCGTGCTCACATCCGGGCTGGTCGCGCATATCTTTCTCGTCTCCGAAGGGCGGTATATCGGCGAGAGGAACTATCAACTCCTCGAAGAGAAGATCGCCGACCTCAACCACTCCATCGCCACTGCCAAGATCTTATTGAACGAGCACCGCGAGAAGATCGTCATGCCCGTCGACCTCGCCGTAAAACGCGACGGAGCGCGCGTCGAGATCGCGCTCGAGGCGCTGCCCCGCGAGGAACCGATTCTTGACATCGGCGCAAAGACCATCGAGGAGTACTGCGACGCGCTGCGCAATGCGAAGACGATCATCGCCAACGGCCCCGCGGGCGTGTTCGAGGACGAGCGCTTCGCCAAGGGCACGAACGCGGTCTTTAACGCCATCGCGGACGCGGAGGCGTATTCGGTGCTCGGCGGCGGCGAGACCGGCACGGTCGTCACCGATCTGGGTATCAAAAAGCATATAAGCCATCTTTCAATGGGTGGCGGTGCGCTCCTCTCCTATCTGGGTGGCTCTGCGCTGCCGGTCTATGAGGAACTGAAACGATCGAAACGTAAATATGAGGCCGGTGCATATCAGCAGGCTGATTGAGACCCTATCTTCCCACTGCCATCGTAGCTTAGCCCGGTTGAGCGGCTGACTCGTAATCAGCAGGTCGAGGGTTCAAATCCCTCCGATGGCTTTCTTTTTCTCTTTCTTTTCCCTCCTCGCTCCCCTATTTTACCCTTTTTTCGTCTATCGCACATCCATCCATCCATCCATCCATCTATCTATCTATCTATCTTCTCCATTTCGTTCCCACTGCAGCTCAATATCCGGAGCGGTCACGATTGTCCACCCACTTACCGTCGCGACGAGAGGCCACTGCGTTCGCACCCGCGCATTGTACCGGCATCTTCGAGACACACCTTACACCCGCCGACCCAGCGGCGTGTGGCTCGCGCGGTGTGGGCTGTTGCCTCGCGCGCGGTGTGCGCACCACCGTCGCCTGCGGGACTTGTCCGGCTGCACCGCGCACTTCCTCACCGATGGCAAAACTCGAGCTGTGGGTCAATGGCGTACCCCGTCAGAGCCCGGTGGTATCCCAGACCGTACAATGTCTCCTCGAACGCAAGCAAGAGAGGGTACGCGCAAAGCACGGTGGCCTGCCGCATTTTGCACCACTCCGGGTCGTGATCCATGTCGACGCTGCGCTCCCAAGCGGGCAGGGGTTCGGAATGAGCGGTGCCGCCGCCCTCAGCAGCGCGCTTGCACTGGATGCCGTGGTCGATCCACCGCTGACGCGCGAGGAAATCGTCCGCGTCGCGCACATCGCCGAGGTGGAGACGGGCGGCGGACTCGGCGATGTGGTGGCGCAATCGCTCGGCGGGCTCGTTCTCCGCGAACACCCGGGCGTGGCACCGCTCGGTGCCTACCGCCGAGTATCACTTCATCCCCCGACCGAGGATTGCGTCCCGCTCCTCCTCGCCGTGGTCGATGCGCCGATCGCCACCGCCGCGGTGCTCTCCGACGCGGCGGCAGTGGCGCGGATCGACCGGCTCGGTGCAAAAATGCTCGCCGCGTTCTGCCGGAACCCAAATCTTCGCTCCTTCTTCGTCATTTCGCGGCATTTCGCCACAGGGACCGGATTCGCCACCGCCGCGATTGACCGCGCACTCGCGGCGGTGGAAGAGATCGGCGGGTTGGGCACCATGGCCATGCTCGGGGGCAGTGTTCTCGCGTACCATCCCGAAGAGGATGCGACCGCTGCGATCGCCGCTGCGCTGGAAGCCTACGGAACCGTCTTTCATACCACGCTGGTACGACGAGGGGCGCACATCGTCCGTTGAGATTATGTAGCTCCTCTCCTATCACCACACGGCGACGGACGATGGATAACGAGCGCATCGAACGGCAGAAGGCGGGCGAGGAGCGCCTCGCAACGATATTGGGCGCAGCCGCGCTGATCTTCCCGCTCCTCGTCGCCATCGGTGTCGGCGTTTCCACCACATACGCACCATGGTTCGATTGGTGGTACCACCCGCTGAGCCGGCTCGGCGGGCGGCCACCTACGGCGATCATTTTCAATACCTTCCTCTCGGTCAGCGGCGTGCTCCTGAGCCTCCTCGCCATCGGACTCCGGTGGCTCGCTGTTCGGACCGGCGCAAATGGGCGCGTCGTGCGCGGACTGAGCATCCTCATCGGCGGCGGCGTCTCGCTCACCTTCGTTGGTATCTTCACGCATCATACCCGTCCGCCGCATCTCGTGGTCGCGGGGCTCTTCTTTTTGCTCACATCGCTCGCGCTCATCGGCGTCGGGCGCGGACTACGCGAGGGCGCCCGCCCGCGTTTGGGCACGGCCAGCATCGTGCTCGGCGCAGTGACGCCGGTCCTTTGGCCGTTGTGGCTTATCGTCTGGACCGCATGGGCGATCCCCGAGGCGATCTCCGTCGCAGCGTTCTCTATCTGGGTAGTGCTCATCGGCTGGCAGTTGCTCCGAGAGGGAACCGAGGCGCTCGGTCAGCGAGAGTGAAATAACGCGGCGCGCTCCATCGCGTTCTTCTTAGTCAACGGCGAGGAGCGCCAGAGTCGTACTTTACTTCCTCGTCGCGGTCGTTGTTCGATCCGTTCTCCATCCTCCGTCCTCCTTCGGCGGTAGCTGACCGAGAACGAGGGCGCGGGCATGCCTATACTTATACTTTGCCCAAAAATGGCAAATACCAAAATTTCTGGCGGCAGTTACGCTATGCAAGTAAGAGTTTGAAAAAAAAGGGCGGGTACATGTTTGTAGTTGCACAGTTCGTGGTGCGGGCCCGACCCCGCCAACCCAAAAATACCATATTAAGTTAGAGGTTTATATATCCTTCGATAAGAACTAAGGAGTTATAATTATCTATGCTATTAACCACTGCTGTCTTTTAAGTAATCGCGTGAATTCTTCACCTGTTTGTGTAAGAGAATACATTGGAGAATCCCTGTGATGTGGTACTGTGACTTTTTTCATTATTCCAAGATTCTCCATCAATTTCGCTGTTTTAGCTACATTAATGTGGTTAATACGGGTATTTTCAGCAATATTAGTAAGCGGTGTTGGAGTTCCACCCTCTAGTTGGTGGCAAATATCGTTAATGTCAACAGAAGAGGGGATTAAGTCTTCGATGATTGCAATGGCGCAGTTGATTCTTTTTTCCTCTATCGACCGACGAAGTGCACGTCTTTCGACCTTATCGCACTTTTGTTCGAATTTGTCATATGAATCGGAAGACAGTGAAGAGAAACCGCATTTCGAGCATTTCGTACCTGTTAGGTGGTCCATCTTTATTGTCTCTCCCCGGAAATCCATATCAACAGAAATATCGTTCGACGGGCGAAAAGAATCTATTTCGCCACAATTCGGACAAGTCTGTGTATTGAATCCAAAGGATTCAGCAATTTCCTTCATTTCTTTTTCGGTCAGTCTTTTTTCCATATCAACCAACTTAGAACGCGGTGATTACAAATACTTTCTGTGGGTCACTCTTAATAGTGAAAACCACTTTTAATTCCCCTTTCCAAACCGTACCATAAGCATTGTATCTGACTTGGGTCCCACTATGTCTCCAGTCCTTTTGATACCTGCCATTTCTTAACACTTGTTCCGCGTCTTTCTTTTTAACATTATGTGCTCTTACGTGGTGACTATACTCGATGCGCCCTTCATCGATTAGTTGTAGCACCAACGTTCTCAATTTATTTAGGTTGGTCGTATTTAAATTCTTCTCCTGACTATAAATGCTTTATGTGCACATTCACTAACAATTCTACCGCTAACCATGTATTAAATTGCCCCCCCCTTGATGGTCACCTCTCGGAAGGAATCTTCTAATGACGGCTCGCTTTTAGTGTAGTATAGAGTTCTACATAAGCTTAACTAGGATTTAGGACACGGTTCAGACAGTAATGACAACACCTCACGCGTACCCCCTGCCCGCCTCGTCCTCACGCCGTGCACGCGCCGCCTGGGCGGGGTGCACGACGCCCGGACGCTCAACCTCAACTCTCAAGAATTCGTTGGGATAGCCGCTCTCGCTGCAGATCTTTGTTTGGAGTTGGAATGATTCTGAGCAACAACTTTTTGACATGCCCGGGCGCGGGCAAGCCTATACTTATACTTTGCCCAAAAATACCAAATACCAAAACCTCCGGCGCCTGATAGGAAATGGGTTGACGGTCAACCTCTGTCGGTCGGCCTTGGCGGGTGGTACGCGCAGCGCGTTAGCTCCTACCATTTATAGGCATAAGATAACCGTGAAGTATACAAGTGGCATGGTGTCGGCCAATATCTATATATTCTTGCATAACGTTTCCGTCGGCAGATATAATGGAGATCGAAGATCTGATAGAGATACAGCACCTCAAGCTGCTAGATCATATCGATACGCTCACTGGCTTATTCGCCATCATGGTCTATCTCCATCGCTTCGATGAGGGGAACATGACCGCCTTCATCAACGAGATCGGGTTGAACCAGCAACCGACCACCCGCACCCTGGAACGATTGATGGAGCTGGGGCTCATCGAGCAGAAAGAGGTGCCCGCAAAACGCGGCGGGTTCAACTCCAAAATGTACTATCTGACCGAGGAGGGCGAGGAGCTGTCGCCCCATTTCTGGAAGATCTGCGAAGCGCTCGCCCAGATCGTCGACTGAGCGGCACCGTCGCGCAGTTTTGCACGACCGATCGGACGCCCACCCTCGCCGTGAGGCCGCTTTTCAAACGCTCGCTCCCGAACGATCCGATCTCCATGACTATCCGGCGTCCTCTGGCGGCGTTTCCAACCGTTCGAGCCGGACCGCGTCGCCGTCGAGTTCGATCTCCACCCACACGAATCCGTAGGTTTGCCCGGGCTGGACGCAGACCGTTTCGCCGATCGCACCGCGCCATTTCCCGGAGACCTCCGGAGATTCGTGGATATGGCCGTGCAAGGTGAGGAGCGGTTGGCGCGCACCAATGAATCGTGTCAGCGCTTTCGAGCCCACCGCTTCGCCACGGTACGTGACATCCAGTCCGATACCGTGGGGTGGGTTGTGGATGACATACACCGTCCGGGTGTTCTCTTTCAGTAGTGGGAGCATGGCCAGTGCGCGCTCGAGCGTGGGGCGTGTGCGGATCTCAGCGTCCCAGTCCTCGATCTCACACCAGCCATCTTGCATGGAGACGAGTGCGGTGCCGAACTGCTTCGGCAGCGTGAACGCGTCGTCGTCCATCCGGCACCGGTCCTTGAGCCGGAACGGATAGTCGACGACGAGGTTCGATCCGATGAAATGGTAGCCGCCCAGCACTACCGGCGCGTCGCTGGATCCAAGATCGAAGATAGCATCATATTTTGCGCATACCGCTGCAAAGAGCGGATCGAACACCCGCAAGTCGTCGTTGCCCAATAATGCGAGCACCGCCACCCCCGCCTCATCGAGCGTGGAGAAGAACGGATCGACGATATCGCGGATGAACGCGCCCTGTTCAAAAAGATCACCGTGGCTCGGGAGCATATCGCCGCCGATGATCACTGCGTCCGGTTCAGCACCCGCGTTCAGCGCCCTGGCGCGGAGCTGTTCGTATTTCTGAATATCGCCATGCAGGTCCGAAGTGTAGAGAAGTCGAAAGACCATATTGATCCTGTCGCCATACGCCGAACCGGTTATGTACTTGCTGGACTAGCTGGACTAGCTGGACTTACTAAACTTGCTGGACTAGCTGGACTTACTAAACTTGCTGGACTAGCTGGACTTACTAAACTTGCTGGCAAGATCGTTCCCACCGAGCCTCAGCATTGCCCTAACGCCGATCCCGCTCGAGAAGCGCTGGCTAGCGGGTCCGGCCCTCCCACATTGCCTCAGCAGATGTTCGGCGCCGCCCCCTCCCCCCCACACCAGTATGCCGCTTTTGGCCACAATATCTAAAGTATTCTTCCAATGGACCGCGCCACGGACCGAGGGCGACGCTCAGCCCCCGATCACATCGCTCTTGCAGCGATACGCCGCCGCCGGTCATCTTCTCTCACGCCACCTCCATCGCGCCTATCTGCACCGGACTCCCCCCTCCCTCCCTCCCTCCGGGCGGTCGAGCTCCAACACCCATGGTGCCTCAGACGGGATCGGACGGCCCGTATGGCAGATATTGGCGGCTCTGGCGTCGCTATGCCGGGACCGAGGGCCTCACCCTCATCCATGAATACTTTCGGCGACCCCTGGGGAGAGTACTAATACCCCACCGACCATTCCCTCATTCGGGTGATTATATGACCAAACAGAATATAGAAGACCTCCATGGAGTCGGGCCCGCAACGGCGGACAAGCTCCGTGACGCTGGCTATCACGATTTCATGAGCATTGCGGTGAGTTCGCCCTCCGACCTCTCCGAACGTGCGGAGATCGGCGAGGCGATGGCGATCAAGATCATCAATCGCGCCAAGAAACGAGCGAAGATCGGCGGGTTCGTCACCGGCGAAGAGATCGCGGAACGGCGCAAGGAGGTGGGGAGGATCACCACCGGCGCGAAATCGTTCGACGAACTGCTCGGTGGCGGTGTCGAAACCCAGGCGATCGTCGAGCTCTTTGGCGAGTTCGGGTCGGGCAAGACCCAGATCGCGCACCAGCTCGCCGTTTCGGTACAGCTCCCCGAGGAGCGCGGCGGGCTCGGCGGGCATACGCTGATCATCGACACCGAGAACACCTTCCGACCCGAACGGATCGCGCAGATGGCACGCGCGTTCGACCTCGATATCACAAAAGCGCTCCAGAACATCCATGTGGCGCGTGCGTTCAACTCACACCACCAGATCTTATTGATGGAGAAGGCGAAAGAGACCGTCGAAGAACTCAAGGAGAAGGAGGAGCGCATCGGGCTCCTCGTCGTCGACTCGCTCACCGCACACTTCCGTGCCGAATATATCGGCCGCGGCTCGCTGGCGGAACGGCAACAGAAGCTCAATCAACATATGCACGATCTCCAACGCTTTTCCGACCTCAACAACGCCGCCGTGGTCGTCACCAACCAAGTATCGGCAAAGCCGGACGCGTTCTTCGGCGACCCCACCCGCCCCATCGGCGGCCACATCGTCGGCCACGCCGCGACCTTCCGCATCTACCTCCGAAAGAGCAAGGGCCAGAAAAGGATCTGCCGGCTCATCGATTCGCCCAACCTTCCCGAAGGCGAAGCGGTGGTGACCGTGCAGGAAGACGGTATCCGCGATTGAGATCGGTCGACGACAATCCGACCCGATCCAAATGCCATGCGGCAGAATCGGTCCTAACGGCTGCGTCGCGAAGCATCGTAGATTCAGTAGAATCGATCCCTCCGGGCTGCGATCCGCGACACATCGGAGGTGTTCGGGGAGACTGACAGTGCCGGAGGCACTATGGCGTACCCCAAAACACACTT
>CAZSUE010000126.1:0-7751 GCA_964609045.1 uncultured archaeon
ACAGGGGATATCGTAGAGCCCGCGCCCGACATACTGTTCGTATTTCTCCGGAAGGAACGGGTAGCGTTTCCGGAGCGGATCGATGGAATCGACGATCCAGATCAGGTCCGCATCCACATCGCGCTCGCAAAGCGCTCGATAGACGAGGTCGCCGGTCATGACCTCGCGGAGGTTCCCGATATGGATCTCACCCGACGGGGTGATACCTGTTGCAATGGTATGGCTCTCGGCCAGCTGCGCGAGCGATCCGGCGACGACATCTGCCCAGTGCATGCTTTTGCGCAATATGACCTACCATTATCAATCTTTTGTTCTTCGTGGCTGACCGAGAACGACGCCGCAGCCGGACTATAATATATACTTTACCCGCAAAGGCTAAATGCTAAGACAACTGGCAGCGTAACACGATCGGTTAACGGTCAGCCTCCTTCACCTTCGTTCTTCTTCAATGGAAGGAGACGGTCTCGGGTGCCGCGCGCTCATCCTATATATAGGTTCTCGGAAGAAATTGTCGACAGAGATTTTCGCGGCCTTATATAGTGGTTCGTGACGATCATCCCTATAGAATCGCACAACGGTGCTGCAGAGGGCGTTCTCGTTATCGTTATCGTTCTCGTACCGATCGATCAGTCGATCGATCGATCGATAATGGCCGGGCACACCGCGGTGCATTTTCTATGGAGGACCCGAAATGGAGAACGAAAGTGAACATTTGCAACCGAAACGGCAAGAGCCCGATGCAAAAGACCGCGACCCCACCCCCGGCCCGTATCGGTCTGGGAGCATGCGCCACCGCGGTGCTGCGGAGAACGGGTATCGCTACGCCCATGAGTTCGAGTATGACGGCGATCGACGGGTGGAGTATGCAGGACCCCGTCGAGACACGGGCCCATCCTCGCGACGGCGGCGCCGGCCACATTCTTCGAGACCGGTGGTTGGCGGCTCACTGTTGATCATCGCCGGTATCTTCGGGATATTGATGGGGACGATGGTCCTAGTCGGCGGCTCCATCGCCGATGATATTGTGGAAGAGGGGATATTTGCAGAGGACGCCGCCACGGTGATCACCGGCACGGTCGTCGACCACGGGGGCGCGCCCATCGCCAACGCCACAGTGACGGTCAAGGACACCACGCTGCGCGTGATCACGAACGAGACCGGTGCGTACCTTCTCGTTGGCGTCCCATACGGCCCGCAGGAGTTCGTCGTCGAGCATGCTGGGTATCGCACCCTCCATTACCGCACCATGGTGTTCGACGATATGGAGATCTCTGCCAAGAATGGGGGCGATCATCGCGATGTGCATGTGAACGGCGATACCAGCTACAACTTCACCCTCTATGAGGGAAGCGGTAGTATCACCCGCGGGACGGCGTTCGATATCGGCACGATGTTCGGCGTCATCTGGTTCTTCGGCGCGCTCGGTCTCGCACTGGGCGGGACGGCCCTCGTCGCCGGTATCTTCGCGCTGAAGCAAAAACATCGCTGGCTCGCCATCATCGGCGCCATGGCCGGGTTCTTCGCCGTCGGGTTCTTCGTCGGCGCCGTCCTCGCCATCATCGCGCTCTTCTTCATCCTCCTCGGGCATGACGAGTTCCGCTCGCGGGAGGATACGCGCGCATCGGCGGCGTGAGCCGATCGAATAGTGAGCCGATAGACCGCATCATGGCTACGGCCGTTCGTCACCCACGCCCGGTCGTGGCCTCCTCTCTTTTTCGATCATTTATTTGATAATTCTCTTACTTTAACTGCCGCCGTGGTTCAGCTCGGATGCCGCGCTTTATTGCTCAGCCGCCGCAGAAGTGCAGCGAGGCTTTCGATATCCTTGATCTCGGGATAGGCGTACCGTCGGAGATCGAGCCAGTACTGATCGTTGACATCGACGCCCACCAGCCGGAACTTCCGCTTCAGGGTCTTTCGCAGCCGTTTCCCGCGGGGGTCCCAGTCCATGAGGAGGATGACCGCGTCGTGCTTCTGCGCGTACTGTTCGCAGAAGGCGAGGAGGCTCAGCCCGATATTGATCGTGAGCAGTTCGCCCTCGAGCCCCAGCGCGCGGAGCGATTCGATGTCGTGGCGCCCCTCGACGACGATCGGGACCATGTGGTTCTCCTCTTGCAACTCGTCGAGGATCGCGTTCAGCGCGTCCAACCGCTCTTCTATGGAGAATCCGTCCACCGCCGATCCCTCCGCTGGTCGCCCCATTCACCCGGACTCGAACTGCTTGGCCAGCCGCTGACATACCGTTGCTGTGTCGAGACCGTGGACCCGTACACGTTTATGCGGATTCGTCGCACCGCTGATAAGCTCCAGGTCAGTACTATGGACATCCAGCACCTCGGCGAGGAACGCGATGAGCGCCGCGTTCGCCTTCTGGCGTTTTGCCGGCGCGTCGATATCGATCTCGATCCTCTTCCGCCAGCGATTGTACCCCGTGATCGCAGCGCGGTTCGCGCCAGCGGAGATGGCGAGATCGAGCTCCGTTTCTCTCTCACCTTCATTCTTGCGCGGGTGTAGTGCCTCTGAGAACTCATATGGTCCGGATGGCATCGTATCGGCACATGATGAGGGGGAGATGACATAAAGGTTCGTCTCGGCGGGAACGCGGTTCGGTCGGCGACATCCACTCATGCGCTCCTCGGCCGATACCGCCCCTTCTGCGCCGTTTGGGGGCCGCAAAAAGAGTTCGGTCACAGACGATCCATCGCTGCCACTCCGCTTGGCGTCTCAGAAACTTATATGTAGTGACACATTTCATAACGTGATGTGGACCAAGGTGCCATGATGACGAATACAAACGAACAGATGCCCGACATCAATAAATGGCTCGACAAGATCGGGTTCCAGTCCTCCGCACGTGTCAAGATACCCAAACGCCTTATCGACCAGGTCATCGGCCAGGACGAAGCCGTCGAGGTGGTCAAGAAGGCGTCGGAGCAGAAGCGCCATGTCATGCTCATCGGCGATCCCGGCACCGGCAAATCGATGCTCGCTCGCGCCATGGCCGAACTCCTCTCCACCACCGATCTCGAAGATGTGATCGCCTATCACAATCCGGAGGACTCGAACAATCCGAAAGTACGCGTGGTACCAGCGAGCAAGGGCAAGGAGATCGTCTCTGCGCAGAAAGCGGAAGCGCAGATGAAAAAGGACCAGCGTTCGAAAATGAAGATCTTTTTCACCGTATTTATCGTCTTTATCGCGTTCCTCGCATGGATCCTCTCCGCCGATCGTAACCCGATGATCCTCTTTTTCGGGCTCATCGCCGCTGCGATCATTTTCATGGCCATGCGCACCATGGGTAATCGCGAAACTCAGCAGAATGTACCAAAACTGCTCATGTCCCATACGAAAGAGGATGAATCGCCGTTCATCGACGCCACCGGCGCGCACGCCGGCGCGCTTCTCGGCGATGTCAAGCACGACCCGTTCCAGAGCGGCGGGCTGGAAACACCCGCACACGAACGCGTCGAGGTCGGCGCGATCCATAAGGCGCACCGCGGCGTCCTTTTCATCGATGAGATCAATACGCTCAGGATCGAGTCGCAGCACCAGCTTCTCACCGCGCTGCAAGAGAAAGAGTTCTCCATCATGGGCCAGAGCGAACGCTCGTCCGGCGCGATGGTGAAGACCGATCCGGTTCCCACCGATTTCATCCTCGTGGCGGCGGGCAACCTCGATTCGGTGGAGAAGATGCATCCCGCGCTCCGCTCGCGTATCCGTGGATACGGCTACGAGGTCTATGTGAACAATACGATCGAGGACACGCTCGAAAATCGGAAAAAGATCGTACGGTTCGTAGCACAGGAAGTGGCGAAGGATAAGAAGATACCGCACTTCTCGAAGGAGGCGGTGGCGGAGGTCATCCGCGAGGCGCAACGCCGCGCAGGTCGACGCGGCCAGCTTACGCTCCGGTTCCGCGAGCTCGGTGGCATGATCCGCGCCGCCGGCGATATCGCGCACTCCAAAGGCGCCGATATCGTCAGCGCGAAGCATGTCCTCGCCGGTCGGAAGATCGCGCGCTCGCTCGAGCAGCAGATCGCAGATCGGTTCATCAAGCGCAAGAAGGAGTATAGGACCTTCAAGACCGAAGGGCATGAAGTAGGTGTGGTCAACGGGCTCGCCGTGCTCGACGCGCAGACCGGTATGAGCGAAATGTCCGGTATCGTCATGCGCATCGCCGCAGAGGTCACTCCCGCCTCCTCACGGGCGGAGGGCAAGATCATCGCCACCGGCAAGCTGGGCGAGATCGCAAAGGAGGCGGTCCAGAATGTCTCCGCGCTGATCAAGAAACATACGGGCGAAGATATCAGCAACAAGGATGTCCATATCCAGTTCATCGGTACTTATGAGGGTGTGGAGGGCGACTCCGCGTCGATATCGGTGGCAACCGCAGTGATATCGGCCATGGAGGGGATCCCGATCAAGCAGAAGCTCGGGATGACCGGCTCGCTCTCGATTCGCGGCGAGGTGCTCCCCGTCGGAGGTGTCACGGCCAAGATCGAGGCTGCCGCAGAGGTGGGTATCAAGGAGGTACTGATCCCGCAGGCGAACATGAACGATGTCTTCATCGATCTGAAGTATCGTAAGAGTATCACGATCATCCCGGTGGCAACGCTCTCCGATGTATTGAAACATGCATTGGTGCGCTCGAAACGGCGTGAGCGGTTACTGGCGAAGCTCTCGCAGTTCGTCATGGAGCCCGGGTTGGGCGACAAGAAGACGAAAAAGAAACCGACCCTCCCCGCCAATCCCAATAAAGTTCCGATGACCGGCTGAGCAGCGGTCACCATCGGTTCGAAAAGCCTCTGGCCGAGTGAGGCGTTTCGCGTTCGCTACCCTGTCCCAGCGCCGGTCGGGCACAGAGGTTTTTTCAACTCGTATTCCATCACCTACCCTCCCCCTCAGTGCCGATGTCCACCTCGCCCCCGCCATCGTCATGTGCACCGCGCTCGAAAGTGAGACCATGCACCGATATCGATACCGTTGGATCAGGATCGTTCCCGCGCTCGTCGTCCTCATCGCGTTGACGACCACCACCAGCGGATGCATCGACATTTTCGCTGCGCGCGAGTATCTCATTCCCGAGAAGGATACGAGTGTCGAATACCGCCAGATCGAGAAGGTCGCACTCCAGCACCACTACACCTCACAATTGAGCCTGCTCCAACCGCTGGAGGAGTACCAAACGCAACATGAGATCAACATCGTCGATAATACGAAGTTGCTGGAGCTCGATATCGAGCTCGAGATGATCCGCGGCGACCAGCTCCCGGAGGAGGTCAAGGAGGCGCTGGAACAGCTGAAAGATCTCATCCCACAGCTCGGGAACGCGTCCGAATACCTCGACTCGCTCAAGAGGCATGTATGGGTCACTTTGTCCAAGCCCGACGGATCGCTCTGGAAAGAGCTTCGGTTCAATTCATCCGCGAAGCATATCGAGCGTATCTTCTCACCTCAAACGGGCGTATGGACCATGACCATCGAGAGCAAGGGGTTTGGCAGTGAAGATATCTATCAGGATGTGCTGGAAGTGGTGGTGAACGCGAATGAGCCTCAATATTGAAAAGGAGCGCTGTCAGTTCTGTGGCGCGCCCGCCACGCGGATCATGTTCGCAGCCTTCCTTTGCGATGCCGAGACATGTCTGGATTTCGCATACGAAGCACGCGGCGGTCCGGGCGGGCACCAGAAGAACCCGAAGGCATGGTGTGACGGGCGGTGCGGGAGCACCAGCACGCCGAGGGACGGCGATGGCACCGAAACTGAAATTGAGACTGAGACTGAGACTGAGACTGAGACTGAGACTGAGACTGAGACTGAGACTGAAACTGAGTCCGAATCCGAATCCGAATCCGAATCCGGTCCTGACATCGATGACACTGACGGCGACGCATCGTGATGGTCCGCTCATGGGTCGTTCGGTTGCGAACAGCGATGGCCGGTGCGCACCCATGGCCCACTCCTTTTTTCCCACAGCCTCCACCGCCCAGCGCCGCTACCATTTTCTGTTTACTGCGCTCTTTGCGATCCTGCTCGTACTCCTTTTCGCCAGCGCACACTCGCTCGCCGCGGGCACCACATCATCCGCCTGCGCGCATTACTCCCCCGTTTCCGAAATAGACCATCCCACGCGAAACGACGACCGAGCTGGGCCGCTCTTCGTTCCCACCTTGGCGGTGGGCGATCATTGGACCTATCAGCGTCGCTCCTCTCTTCAGCGCAACGATGGCGACTGGCTATCTGAACGAAGCGAGACGACCTATACCCTCACCGGCATCGAACGATTGACGGTGGCGAACCGCACTTGGTGGGTGTATCGTGAATCGCTTGACGGTACGCTCACCGGCAACGGTACGGCGGACGGGTACGATTATACCCTCATGGGCAATATTACCGGCACGAGGTGGGTGCGCGTGAGCGACCTCGCCACGGTCCGGTTGCAGCGCACCATCGAAGGTGTCGCGTCCTTTCCCAGCCAACGGCGCTATCATAGTGAGATGGAGTATTGGTACGACCCTGCGGAGGAGGTCTATGATTTCCCCATCGCAGCTGGTGAGCGCTGGAGCGTTTCCACCATGGTCCGCACCAACGGAACGCTGGCCATCGAGGGTGAAGGCGAGGAACCGTTCCAGCGCTACACGAGGGTCGCGCTCGACCTCGAGCATGATTACGATATCGAATTGAATGTCGGCGCAGGGAGCGTTTCCACCGCGCACCTCCTCGGTACCACCGACCCCTCGGTGCACCAGGGTGAGAATGGGACCCGCGAGGTCTGGTACGCGTCCAGTGTTAAGCATCCCGTTCGAGAAGTGATATACGACCTCGACCGCGGCGACGGCGGTATCACCCGCTCGTTGACACGTGAACTGGTCGACTATCATGTCCAGGCACAACCCACCGCGCTCACACTCAACGGGCCGAACAGTGTGGTCTATGGGACCAACGCCACGGTTGAAGGCACCACGAACGCCGATGGTGGAGCGGCGGCGGGGGAGCTGAGCTGGGACCGGCGAGGATGGAACGCGACCGCACCGGTGGCGGCCAACGGCACATTTACATTCACCGTCCCCGCACCGTATTGCCCGGACGATACGCCGAGCTGCTGCGATTCCGGGACCCACGGCCTTATCGCACGGCTCGTCACCGAAGGTACCGCCCCCGCCATGCGCGTCTGGACCCTTCTCCTCAACGCGCCTCCGGTGGCACGCGCCGAGTGCTCCGTTGCGATGCGCACCGTGCGTACCGACCAGTCGCTGACGCTCATCGGACGCGGGACGGACCGCGACGGACGGGTACTCGCCCATCATTGGGATATCGACGGCGACGACCGCGAGGATATCCACATCACCCTGGGCCCCGGTGAGACCATCGCCACACGCGTTGTCTCCTATTCCGACGACGGTCGCTATCGCGCGCGGTTGCGGGTGGTGGACGACCGCGGTGCCGTCGGCTACAGCTATCTCCGGATCACCGTCCGGAATCGTCCGCCCCATGCCCGCGCAGGGCCCGATACGGCGGCGATGGACGGTGCACCCATCGTATTGAACGGGAGTGGCTCGTTCGACCCCGACGGTGAGGTCGAGAACTATACTTGGGAGTTCGGCGATGGCCAAACGGGATATGGGCGCACCGTCCGCCATATATATCACCTCGACGGCGACGCCACACATCAATACACCGTGCGATTGCGCGTCCGCGACGACGACGGCGCCAACGCCACCGACAGACTTACCGTGAGCGTAAGCCCCTCCGC
>CAZSUE010000126.1:7761-9778 GCA_964609045.1 uncultured archaeon
ACCGTTTCGCCGAGGCTGCCGAGCCCCTCGCCGTCGCCGCAACGGCCGCGCCGGCGGAGGTTGCCACCTACGAGCCGGTCCATTTCAATGCCACGGCATGGTTTGTCACACCACACGGCAGCACGCCGTCATCCAATCTCTCCATTACCGCTTATGCATGGGATTTCGAGAGCGATGGGGTCTACGACTGGGAGAACGATCGCGAACCGAACACGACCCATCGCTACCATCGCCCCGGTGCCTATATCGCCACCCTCCGCGTCGATGATTCGCGCGGCGCGTTCGCCACCGCCATCGTCGGCGTCGAGGTGAGCAACAGCCCGCCCCAGGCATCGATCTGGGTTCGGTCGAGCACCCTCCTCACCGGCGAGAATGTCACCGTCTTCGCCGAGGGGAACGATCGCGACGGCGTCATCGAGACCGGCCAGTGGGACCTCGACGGCGACGGCCGCTTCGAATGGAGTAAGCGCCCCGAAAGTGTGATACCCAATAGCACCGAAGGCGCCGGTGCGGATACGACCTTCGTCTTCGCACCGCTCGATCGCTCCTATGCCACGCCCGGCAACTATACGCTACAGTTCCGGTGTTTCGACGACGCGGGCGACTGGTCTGGCGCAACGGCGAATGTCACAGTGGTCAATCGCGCACCGACCCTGCGCGCCGTCGTACACCCGCGCGTTATCCGTACCGGTGATACGGTCACCATCACGATCGACGCTGCCGACGCGGACGGGACGGTGGTCTGGTACGGCTGGGACCTCGACGGCGACGGCGAGTACGATAGAACGAGCGAGGAGCGCGGCCAGACGACGCACCGCTACGACCGTGCGGCGAACTATACGGTGCACATCGCGGTGGAGGATAACGACGGCGCGATCAGCACCGGGACGGAGACGATCAGGGTCCGGAATCGGCCACCGACCGTCACGATCGAACCGCTCGCAGAGGGTTCGCGCATCGTTGTGGGACGGCGAGCGACCGTTGCCGCGGTCGCATCCGACCCGGACGGCACGATCGAGCACTGGTACTGGGACTTCGACGGCGACGGCGTCTACGACTCCGACGCCGATGACGGGGCGCGCGCCACGGCCCAGTGGACCTATGAGGATACGAAGGTCTACGAGCTGCGGGTGGTGGTCGAGGACGATGCGGGTTCCCGTGCGGAGGATACGCTTCTCGTAACGGTGGAGGCGGTCGATAGCGAGGAAAAGGAGCCGTCACCCGCAATACCCGATAGAATGATGAGCGGCCCCTTCGTGCTTCTCGTCGCAGCATGTGGTGGGGTGCTCGCGCTCCTCGCGGCAATCGTCCTCTATCGGCGGCGCATGCGCCACTAAGCTAAGGGGCCGCATGATCGGATCGGATCAGATCAGATCAGATCAGATCGACGAACATACTCTCTTCAACTACCGATCCCGTCCTCATGAACCATATCTGTTCTGTCAGTGCCATGAAACGTGTGTTGTGGTTACAGCTGGTCATATGGTCGATGGACTGCAGTTTTGAGGAATATTGTGTTGTGCGAGCATTCGCATTGCTTGGCGGTCTGATCGACGGTCATGATGCCATGCTCGCGTAATAGCGCTACGACTGACTCGCTGGTCGGCTTTTCAGCATTCATGCACTGTGCAGCGTGAAAACTTTACTTAATTATGTATTGCGCAGGGTTCACACTGCACAGCGCGATTGGATGAAGAGCAGTAGCGCGCTGCTTAGAGCAGAATCGTGTTGTGCAACATCACTGCGCGGGGGCTGGGCGCAACCGGGAGCTCTGGCTATAGGGGGTGATGCTGTCAAGAACTCGTTGCTGGCAATACAATCACGAGAAAATCTGTACTGACCATCGAGCAACCGCCGCCGCTGACGCAGCGCGATATGTGCTCGCCGGCCTGGATGGGGCGGTCACATCCCATCCCATCCCATCCCATCCAGTCCAGTTTGATCCAGTTTGATCCAAATGCCATGAAACAAAAACTCCTATTCGCCATGTGTGTGAAGGAGTTATTGTTTCAGATTC
>CAZSUE010000127.1:0-9729 GCA_964609045.1 uncultured archaeon
CTGCGGGAATTCAATGGCGTGCCAGAACGGATCCAGACGGATAATGACAGTACTCTTGTGACGAAAGCGAGACCGCGAGAGGTCATCTGGAACCCACGCTATCTCAAATTCGCCGAGCACTTCGGCTTTTCGCCATCACGCTCTGCAAAAGGTCACCCATGGTCGAAAGGGAAGGTCGAAGCGCCGTTCTATTATCTCGAGAACCATTTCATCCTCGACAACGAATTCGAATCTTTCGACGATTTCTGTCGCCAATTGGCCGACTTCCAAGAGCAGGTGAACCACCGTGTCCATTCGACCACCGGCCGTCCGTCCATCGAGCTTCTCGAGTTCGAATGCGATGCACTCCTTCGCGTCAACCCCAAACCGTTCATCGGCGCAACCGAGACCTTCCGGAAAGTAACTTCAGACTGCCTCATATCGTACAACGCGAACCGTTACAGCGTTCCTCATATTTTCGCTGGGAATGATGTCTGGGTGCGCGAAAGCCGTGGTGACGAACTCATGGTGTTCTCCCAATCCGGCAAGCTCATTGCCAAGCACAAATTGGTGATCGGGCAGAAAGGCCAGTTCGTGATGAAAAAGGCACACTTCAAAGGCTACCGTGGCTCAAGAGGGACATGGAGTTCGTTGTGTCAACAGTTCCTTAACTACTGTCCAACCCATCAGGGGTTCCTCGATCGTTTGAAGGCCCAAAAACGCATCAACCCGAATCGTCACCTTACCCAGATCGTGGAGGCCATCCCCTACTTTTCCTCGGCAACCATTGAGGTGGTGATTCAATTCTGCCACGAATACAATGTCTACAACGGTCCATTCTTCGTTCACTTACTCCACAAACAGTTAGAAACCGACGCTGTGCCCCTCGTTCCATCATCAACATCGTTCCCTCCACCGCCCAAGAACCTCCAACGCCGATTGGACAGCTATTGCACAACCGACCTGGCCACCCCACCGAAGGACAAGGAGGATTGATCGATGGACGAACTCGACCGCTATCTCGAGGCTTTGAAACTTCGGCAAATCCAGTCGCTGTATCAGTCCGAGGCACGGCGTGCTGCGCTGGAAGAATTGGATTACATCGAGTATCTCTCTCGTCTCATCGAGGTGGAACATGCTGCAATGGTGGAGCGTTCGGTCAAATACCGGTTGGGGCGTGCTGGTTTCCCCGTGGTGAAGCATCTGGAAGCATACGACTTTCGTTGCCAACCGTCACTGAACGCGTCACTGCTTCGACGATTAGCCCGTTTAGATTTCCTGGACGATGCAATGAATGTCATCTTCGTTGGCCCAGCAGGTGTCGGTAAAACTCATCTTGCAATTGCATTGGGTGTGAAGGGATGCCAGGCGCGTAAGCGTGTCCAGTTCTATACTGCCCAGGATTTGGTCGAGTCGCTCGCAAAAGCGAAGTTCATGGGGACCCTCGCCAAGGAGTACCGTCGCTTGGGTCGGCTGGATCTGTTGATCATCGATGAGCTGGGGTACTTGACCTTTACCTCCGAGAGCGCGCAGCTGTTCTTTCATGTGATTCGGCGTCGCTACGAGCGTGGCTCTGTGATCCTTACGACGAACCGTCCGTTCGAGGAATGGGGCGAAATGTTCCCCGATACCGTTGTTGCCAGCGCCCTGCTGGATCGGTTGCTTCACCATTCGTTCGTCTTCTATGTCACTGGCGAGAGCTATCGCTTACAAGCGCACCGGGTTGAGAATGAAAATGTGGCCACTGAGAGTGGTGATAGCTGATGATGATCAAAGTATCCCTTTGTTTGTCTCAACCCGACCAAACGCAACCCGAGGTTGGCGAGCGAGGGGTTGGGCGCGAGCCGCCGACGGGCTGCGGGTGGGGGAGTCGGTGGGGCAGCCGCGTGCGGCCGCACCCTCGTCGATTAAGCAGTAACTATAGATACTTGTTCGGCTATATGATGAATGATTATTGGGTGGGTCAAAATTGGCGGGAAAAGTGGGTCAGTTTTCAGCGGGAATACTCAACTATTTTCGATCGACTCGGCCCGATCCACTTTTTTCTATCCTATTGCACTCCGCGCCGCTCACATAGCACCTCGACCGGGCAGGCTCCGCAATCGGGGTTGCGGGTGCAGATCGACTTTCCCAGTTCGACGAGTTGTGCGTGATATTCGTTATAGAGTGCGACCTCGGGCTCGAGATTGTCCATGAAGAGGCGCTGGAGTTTCTGATAGCGCCGCCGGGGGAGACGATAGAGCCCGAGCCGCGAGAAGATACGGAAGGTGTAGGCGTCCACGACGAAGACCGGCTTCTCGCCCGCATAAAGGAGCATGGAATCGGCGGTCTCGGGACCGATGCCCTTGACATCGAGCAGCTCCTTGCGGAGCGCTTCGAGCGGTTGCGAGAAGAACCGATCCAATTCACCGTCATAGTGGGCGAGGAGGTAGTGGGCGAAATATTGGATCCGGCGCGTCTTCTGGCGGTAATATCCCGACGGACGGATCGCCCGTTCCACCGTGGCTGGGTTGGCCGCTGCCAGCGGTTCGACCTCGAGCAGCCCCCCCTCGGTAAGATTGGCGATGGCGCGTTCCACATTCCGCCATGCGGTGTTCTGCGTCAATATCGCCCCGAGCATAACCTCGAACCGCGTCTCGCCGGGCCACCAGTGCTGTGGGCCGAAGGCGTCGTAGAGCCGATGATAGAGCGCGAGTAATCGCTGCTTGATATCCATATCGTCATCCATATCGTCATCCATATCGTCATCCATATCGGTTGCCAGATCCATATCGCTCTTCAGATCGCTTTTCGGATCGCTCTTCGTTCCGTTCTCATTGACCATGACCATGACATCTCCTTGCCAACGGTCGCGTCACATCGCTTGCGATTGATGAACCTTTCTCCCTTTCTCCCTTTCTCCCTTTCTCCCTTTCTCCGCCCGCGAACATTCGGATATTTTTACGATCAGCAGAATCGGATTGGTAAATAAATGAGAAGTGTAGGGCAAGCTATTTATCTCGGCAGGTAATTTTTTACTTCTGTGTCACCGAGTTTTCGGACCAAATACCAAGCAGAACGGCCGAAATTGATCGCCATCACGCTTTCGTTCATTGCAGCCACGATCCTCCTTTATATTTTTGCACCGCCCTTTGCGGGGCGCGGAATCCAGTCCATTTTCAATAACCTTCTCCACACCCACGTCGTCGAGGTCGCGCTCCGGGTCCTTCCCTTGAACTTTATCGCGGTGTCGCTCTTACTGATGGTCTTCCTCTTCGTGAAGAACCAGACCCGGTATTTCGCCTTCCCCACCGATGTCTTTCTCCACAAGCTGTTGAAGGTGACCATCGTGATATCGATTCTCGTGGGGCTCATGGCGGGGTGGGGGCTCGAAAATGGGATGTATGTGGAGGTCAACCCACTTTTGGCGGTCTACGATTATGGGATGGGATATTTCCCCTCCTGGCACCATCTCGTGGCCAATCTCATGCTCTTTTGTACTATCTGGTTCCTTCCGCTCTTCCTCTTTGCCATGGTGCAGCTCGACTACGATTATTTGCTCGCCGTGGTCGTCGGGTACTCCGCAGCGTTCCTCTCCTCCATCCTCACTTTCATCTACGACTCGTTGCTTTCGGGGGTATTGTCCACCGCCGCCCAGCGGTTTGCCATCCCCAATGCTGAATCACCGGTGTTCAATTTCATCCACCTGATCCCATGGGTGCTTTCGTATATCGTTTATTTCGTGTTCATCCGATATTACGACCGCGAGCATAAGATCGCAGAGAGCACAGGCGCGGCCATCCACGTCCCCACGGTTAAGCGACGCCATGTGCTCGGGTTCGTCTGGCGCCCGGGGAGGAAACAGAAACGCGGCTCCATGATCGCGCTGTTCGGTGCACTCCTCATCATCATCGTAATCGTGGGTATCCTCGTCTGGAGCGGCTTCCTCTAACGCTGACCGTGCCGAATGAAAATTGTGATCTTCGGATCCTATCCATGCGTTTTCGGATCCTATCCATGCATCGAGTCAGTCTTCGGTCTCGGGATCGGGGGCCGTCTCCGTCCCCGTCTCCGTCCCCGTCCCCGTCCCCGTCCCGGTCTCAGCATCGCCCGCCGCCGTGGCACCGAGCTGCCGGGCGATCATCGTATCCACGCATGCGAGGAACGCCTCCTCGGCGTCCCTCCGGATGGTCGCACCCGCGGCGATATTATGTCCGCCGCCAACTCCGTCGAACTGCTTTGCCGCGGTCTCCATCACCGCCGAGAGATTGACGCCGCGTTTGACCAGCCGGCGTGTGGCGCGACCCGAGACCTTGACCGCCATGCCGTCCTCGGTAAAGGCGAATCCGATGATCGGTTTATCGCGCGGGAGCTTCCCGGACCCGAGCATTTTGCCCGCGACGATGCCCACCACCGTCTCCATGATCTTGTCCTCGCCATGGAAATACTGGATATGGTCCTTCGCTTCGATCCCGAGCTCTTCGACGATCTGGATCGTCTGCGCGATATTCATCCGGTGTCCCTGGAGTTGCTTCTTTGCGCGTTGGTACCAGCTCTCGCGGTCGCCACGGCAGACATGGTACCCCACTTCGCCACGGTCGTACCGGCCACATGCATTGAGGAGCGTGGCGAACTCCTTCGCATCGTGGAGCGGCGTACCCCGCTCCTCGCCGACGAGGGTATAGACCTCACCCACGAGTCGCTTGGCCACCTTATGACCCAGCCCGCCGGTGAGGATCCGATCCACCAGGGCGGAGCAGATGGTGCGCTTCTCCGCCTCGCTCAGATCGATCCAGTGCCGATCGGCATCGGACGCTTTCAGCGGGATGTTCAATGTGGTGAGGAACCGCTCACAGCGACGATAGTGGCCGGCCAAGCCGGGTAGCGGCGGGTCGTCGGCGTATTGGAGGAGCGTGGGCAGCGCACGCGATTCGCGGCCGTAGAGGCGGAGGTCGAGGTTCGCCTCGACCACGCCCGCCTTTGCTGCGTCGGCGATGATGCGACGGTTCGTCCCTTCGAGCCGACCGGTACGCGAATCCTGGAAATCGCCCACCGCACCGACGATGGCGAGGGCGGCGCAATCGATATTTTGCGGATCCATGGCAGCGGCGATAAGATAGGTGGCCCCCGCGCCGCTGAGGTCGGTGGCGCCGTCGCGTTGAAAGTCGTGCGGGTTCAGCTGCAGCGGATAGTCATTCTCCATGGAGTCCACCGCTGCGGCGAAGGTAAGGATGTTCTCACGCATCTTCCGCGCCACGGCGGGTGCGCCGCGTTTCGGTATATGATGATCGGTGATCACCGCATCGACGCGTCGTAGCTCCTCGAGCATGCCGCTGCCGAGATCGGTGAACCAAACCAGCGGCGGTGCGTCCTCGATGAGGCGCGCGATCACATCGGTGTCGAGCTGCTTGACAAATTCGATACTGTGCTCGATCGCTGCGCGCTCCAACGCGATACTGGCGATGCTCCCGGCGGTGAGACCGTCGGCGTCGTTGTGGGTCACGATATGGACCCGATCCTCCTGCATGAGCCGCTTTGCGATCCTGAGCGCCTTCGATCTCATATCCACGATATCCACCCGCCAACTCAATTCTGCTCTGCTTGGCTCTGCTTGGCTCTGCTTGGCTCTGCTCTGCTCTGCTCTACTTGGCTTGGCTCGATCGATCTCATCTGAACTCGTTGCGCGAGATGAAAACGAGGAGTACACCACCGATGGCGAGGAGGAGGTTGATAGAGCAGAACGGGCCGGAGCTGAGCGCGCCGAGCAGTCCGCAGACCACCGCCAACGAGTAATGCTTCCGCACTGCGGTAAGGACCGCGCCGAGGAGTGCGAAGGTCGAGAAGATCGCCACGACCACCACACAGATGATCCATTGCTGCTCGGCGACCATATTCTGCCAGAACTCGGCGCCCTCGGTGAGTGAAAGATCGGCGGTGGCATTCGCGTCCAGCGTATAGTTCCCGCGGTAATGGACATAGTACCCGTCCGCCGTGGCCGAGAGGTTATACACGCCCGCGTCGATCTGCTCGAAAAGATAACGCCCCTCGCTGTCGGCATACCGCTCATAAGTGGTGTCATCGTCTGCGACGAGTACGATCGACGCATTGGGAAGCGCAGCGCCCTTCTCGGTTGTGATCCGCCCCTCCAGCGTGAACTGAGGCACTAGATCGCGATAGGTGTGGTTCGCAGGGGCGCTGGCATTGATGCCAAACAGGCAAACGGGGTCGAAACGGGTCCGGTTCGGCGTCACGAGAACGCGATACGCAGCCACCGAGCCGTTGGCACCTGCCGGTTCAACCGTGAGATTGTAGGCGCCCACTGCGACCGTTCCGATACGATAATGGCCCGTGGCGTTCGTTCGCGTTTCTGCACCGCCCGGTCGCAGCCGGACCGTCGCGTTGAAAACCGCATCTCCCGTCGCATTCCTCACCGTACCCTCCAGTGCCACGGTGGGCACCGCGGGCGCGCTGCCGTTCCTTCGTGCGCGATCGAGCTCGATAGGGAGATAGGTGCCCTTCTCCGTCAATAATAGTTTGAGATCGAACGGGATATAACCGCGCTTTGTAAGCCTCAGCGTCTGTAGTCCTCGTGGGCACTCCTCGATGGTAAAGTTACCGTCCGCGCCGGTCTCCACCGCGATATCGGCATCCTCCACCACGATCGAGACCGCTTCCAGCACAGTATCGTTCGCATCGGTCACCCGTCCCTCCAGTGGTACGGTCCCCTCGAGGTTCTCCATATTGACGATCATCGTCGCATTCTGGTAGACAAAGACCACCCCGAGGACGAACACGACGAAAAAGAGCGCCGCAGCGAGGTATGGGCCGTATCGCCGGAGCTGCGACAGGTTGCCGCCCGCACCGGTTCGTGTCGAACCCGCGGCCGCGCGCTGCCGGTCGCGCTCGCCATCCAGCTCGCCGTCGTCGAAAAATGGGCTGTCATCGTCCATGGGCGAAGGACCACTGTCGCTGTGAGCGATGCGCCGTCGGCGCTTCTTCGGAGCCTCCTTCGGTCCACCCGAGGACGGAGCCGTTCGTTCATTCTCTACCATGAGGATGCCAGCGCGCAGATATATTCTAATAGGGATAAATGTTTCGTGATCGATACCAAACCTCGTCGACCCCGCCCATGCGGTATGGTGTATCGCGTTGTAGGGCGCGGCGAAATGCGTCGCGCATCGATGGAACGATGGAACGATCGATCAATGGAGCGATGGACCACGCGGCGAATCCCGAAATAATAAAAAGCGTCGACGCTATCTTACCATCCCCCTTCGATCGAGCGGGAGAACCGCAACGATCGGTCAACCGAGAGAGAAAGAGAAAGAGAAAAAAAGAGGGGATCGAAAATCACGGGGCATGATCTTGTGGGACGAAACAGTCGGCCGGATAACGATCCGTCATTGGACAAAGGCCTCTCGATTTTGAACGAACGGATCGAGAAAATGGAGAAGAAGGGGTACAATATCGACCAGCTCGAACAGTTAGTCGCGTCCGATGCCACACTCACCACCATCGTCGCCGGGTTCGAAGCGTTCGATGCTGCGGTCGAGAAACTGGAATCGCTCCATGCCCGCTATACGGAGTTGACTGAGAGGCTCTACCTCTCCACGGATGAGGATTTCGAACGGCTTTTTTATAATCCAGACTCGATCGATATACTCGAAAAAAAGATCGCAACGCTCGAAAAGATCTACGAGATGCGGAAAGCGATATTACCGCTGTTCGAAAAGAAGCTCTCGCGCTGGGAGGCGCAGGGATTTAATGTCGGATCGCTGCGGCCGGTGCTTCGGAAGGATATCGAGACGATCGAGCGTAAACTCGACGCGTTCGAGAAGAATATCGTCATCCTCGAGGAGATCAAACAACGGTTGGAGGATCTGTCGGTCCCGCCGGAGTTCATGAGCGATTTCGAGCATATGAAAGCGATCCTCGACGACCCCAGCCGCCTCAGCGAGATCCAGTTCGAGCTCATGGAGCTGGAACAGAAGATATCCATGGTCTCGCGCAAGAAAGCGGGGTACGCGGAGCAACTCGAGACTTGGCGCGACGAGGGGTACAATGTCGAACGGCTCGAGGGCGTCATGGATCAAGATATCGAGGTGATCGAGGCGGTCTTCGACGAGTTCGAAGCCGACCTCGACCGCATCGAGGAGCTGCGGCGCCTCCTTCGTTCCATCGATACCACAGATAACGAAGAGCGGGTCGCATATATCCTTTCCATGATGAGGAACCCGGACAACCTCTACAAGATCGAGGCGGAGATCCGCGAGCTCGCTGCGATCGAGGCCGAACGCCAGACACGGAAACGCCTGAGCAAACAGGTCGAGAACTGGAAATGGGCGTGCCTCGAGACCGAACCGCTCGAGCGGGTGCTTGAGGACGAGGAACTCCCCATCGCGGCGGTCCAGGAGGCGTTCGAGGTCTTCGACCAACAATATCAGCTCCTCCTCGACCTCAGAGAACGCATCGTCCAGATCGATCCAACAGAGTACGAGGACGAGATCATCGAGATATTCGACAAGATCTGTAATGTGTCCAATATCGACGAGATCGACGCGCAGATCGGCCGGCTCGAACAGATGATCGAGGAGCGCACCCGCCCAAGGGCAGCCCCGGGCGCAGAGGAAGGTGCGCTTCACGAGACAACCTATACGGATGAGATCGAAGAACTGCGCACATTGGAGGCGCAGATTTCCGAGCTCGACCTCGATCGGCTCCAGGAAAAGATCCATGCGCTCAACACCGGGAACGGGGCCCGAAAGGCGCAGCGGGACTGAACGCGTACCACGTACCACGTACCGCAGCTCGCGGCCCGCAGCGCCGGCCGCATCCAGCGGGGAATGATCGATACCCGATCGGACGCCACCCTGGCCCACCTGATAGTACAGTTCATGACAGAACCCACGGAGAGGAGAGAATGGGCCCATTGGGCATGTTACTATACGGCTATGACGAATCAGATGCGATGACGATCCGTAACGCGATTGCCGACCAACTCTCGAACGATATTTTACTGTACAGCGCCACTGACGCTGAAGATACGGTGATCAAAGATATCATTTCACAACCGCCGAGGAAGGAGTTTCGTGAGGCAAAACCAAAGGTACTGATGTTTCTCGGGTTCGACGAACAACAGATTAGCTCCTCGCTCCAGAACTTCCCGCAGACCGACGGCGTCCAGCGGCCGATATTCTGCGGGCTCACCGAGCATAATATCAACTGGCCGCTGAAGGAGCTATTGAAAGACCTGCTCGAGGAACGACGATACTGGCAAGAACAACAGCAGAAGGCCCAAGCGGAACGGGAAGCCGACGACGCACAGTAACATGCACCACCCCATCATTGGACGAGCGCGACCGGGCGACGGGTCCGGTCTCTCTCCTCAGGAGTGGGACCATATCACTCCTCTCGCCCAAGGATGACGGAAGGGGAACGAACAGAACGAACAGAGCGAACCTCCGCTCCATATACAACTCAAGAGTAGAAGGCTCTCGTTGGAACCGAGATCATCTCTTTGATCGTGAGCGGAATCGTTATATATTTCCTTCGGTAGGTATTGATAGAGAGAACCAACACGGGGCTCTTCCGTCCAGCGGTCGTATTCGATAGCTTCTTTCCGCAAAAGCTATGACATACCCGCTCTGACCGGAATGTGCCACTTAGGTCCATGGCAGATACGCAGGCGTCGGCGCATCAGCATATGCATGTGCATGTGCATGTGCATGTGCATGTGCATGTGCATGTGCATATGCAGTGCACGGACATTAG
>CAZSUE010000128.1:0-9712 GCA_964609045.1 uncultured archaeon
CACACTTGTCGACGGACGCTGACTCTGAGCGAAGCGAGGAATGGCGCGACGGGGGCCGCCCCACCCACCGCTGTTTTTCATTTGCCTCACATGAAACAATAAGTCCTTCACAAACCTCATAACGAGGAGTTTTTGTTTCATTCTATTCGAGGGCGGGGTCGTAAAAAAGCCGCAGGGCCGGCGGTCCCCCATACGATGGAAGGGTGACGGGCAATAGGATTGAGCCCGCACGACGATCATCGCAGGTGAGCATCGCATAGGAAGGGTCGCAAGATACGCTGGACCACGGCTCGGTCACCTCGACTCGACTCGAGATGCGCGAGCACCGCTGCTGGATCATCTCATCTCCGTTCGTTCGAAGAAGGCATGAACGCGATGCGAGTTCATGTGACACGTAGTGCCTTGAGCGCGCGCCGGATACGCGAACATTCTTTTCGGCAATCCTTGATCTGGTCCCGATAGATGTCCATCGTCTCTTCGAGCATGGAGCGCTGATCCTCGATCGACTTTTTCAGCCCGTTGGGCGTGTGCAGCTTCGTGACCTGTTTGCACATACGGCGCACAACCTTGAGGTCGTGATAGATCTGGTCCTTCTCGCTCTTGAACGACTCGATCATCACCTCCAGTTGATCATGGTGATCGTTGAGCGAGGTGATCGCAGTCGACATCTGATCGTTCATAATCATCACCATCCGTAGAGGGTATGAGTTCTCCCGGTCGTAGGCATGCTATCGCTAGTGGGTGTTGACCGTCGGGCGCTTAGTCCCAGCGTTGACTGTTCTTCCATTCATCGAATTCGACGCTGTCCCAGCCACCTGACGATCCAAATCCGCGTGACCATTTACTTCGTTTCATGTAATAGACTATGTACGAATCTCCTACATAAAGGACATCCTGGGAGGGGTCAGTGAAAGTATTTTTTGTACCATTCGTCGATGACGGTCGTTTTGGGGCGGTGGGGGCGGGAGAGGGGCAGAATCGCGAATATCGTATGCTTACCGCATCCACAATTTCGAGTGAAAGTATTATTCCGCCCATTTTTTCGGCGGGTAGTTTCACCCGTGCAGGAAACGCGAACGAAGAAACAACGATCCAGGTAGAGAGAAAGTGACATCGCGCTGCGTTCTGGCTCACCGCTGGTGAACGGAACGGCACGCCACTGCGCGGCGCATCGAAACAAAACAATATGGTGATTCCATATTGTAAACGCTGCGGCGCTCATCGCGGGGGGTTGTGGTTGCGTATCTGGAGTGGCCGCAACCGGTTCAACGCCGCCGCGAACTCTTGCCGCCGGAACTGTGCGAGATCACTCTCTTTGAACTTGCTCAGTACATCGAGCGAGCGCTGCTCGATACGCTCGATGACGATATCGAGCACCTCGGCGAGCGTGTGATCGTCCATGAACTGGCGCGCGTAGTTGAGCGCGTAGCCGATGGCCCGTGTTTGGCTCGGCGAGACGAGCTGTTCCACCGCACCGATATCGATGGTCGCGTTCCCGAACTGGATCGTGTCGAGATCGCGCGCCTTGATCTTGAACTTGCGTCGCCGATACGGGTCGATACTTGCCGAGACCGGCATGCGATGGCTGATCGAGCCGAACTCTGCACCGCCCTCCACGGTGCGTGTGGCCTCGTACTCGGCAGCGATCGCCGCTGCATCGGCGGTCATATCGTGCGGGCGATACTCGATCATGCAGATCACATGATCCGCGATATCGAAATAGGCGCCCGAGCCGCCGATGACGAGGAGCGTGGACACGCCATGGTCGTCGAACAATTGGCGCGCCTTGTCGATGTACGGGGTGATCGGTTCATGCGATTTCGGCACGAGCCGCTGCATCCGCTCGTCGCGGATCATAAAATTCGTGGCGGAAGTGTCCTCGTCGATGAGGACCGCACTGGCCCGCGCCTCGAGCGCTTCGATGATATTGGCTGCCTGCGATGTGGAACCGCTGGCGTTCTCGGTGGAGAACGAGGAGGTGGACTGCCCCTGCGGGAGGTCTGCGATGAACGGCGAGATATCGACATCGGCGATACTGCGCCCGTCCTCCGCACGGATCTTCATAATATCGGGATCGGCCACCACAAACTCGCGCCCGTCGTCGGGGATGTGGGTATAGACCCCGAGCTCGATCGCGTTGAGGAGCGTCGATTTGCCGTGGTATCCGCCGCCGACAATGAGCGTGATGCCGCGGGGGACGCCCATGCCCGTGACGGTGCGGTTCGGTAACTCGAAGGTGACGCGAAGCGATTCCGGCGATCGGAACGGTACCGCGTCGATCATCGGACGGGGATCGACCCCGCTGCGGCGGGGTAGGACCGCGTCGTCGGCGACGAACGCGATGAGGTCACGCTCCGCGAGCTGCGCCCTCAATGCATCGGCGTCCTCAGAGACCGCCAGATGGCGTTCGAGCGCGGGCTCGTCCTCGAGGAGCGCGTCCATGGTCACTGCATGCTCCACGATGGCGGGTAGCTCTTCGGTGAGCATGGCGATGGCCTGGATGCCCGCGATACGTCGCCCGAACGCGGGAAGGCCCATGCGTAACCGCAGTTCGAGCGTGCGCTCGGAGACATGGGCCGCGGTCCGCTCCAATATCTCCTGCCCGGGTGGATCCACTGCGATCATCCCGCTCTTCCCGCTTCCACGGTTGCCCTTGGCGTATTTGCGTATCGCGCGCTGGAAACGGCGTAGGAGATAATCCTCCAGCGCGATCCGCCGGCTCGGATGGGTATAATACGATGCCGGATAATCATGATCGTAATAGATCGTCAGCTTGCTCGGGCGCGCGTACGGGTCGCCTTGGACATAATCGACCTTCAATTGGAAGCGCTCGAGATCATAGAGCCCGCGGAGCGAGCGATACGTCTTGTACCCTTTACCGTCGAGACGATGGAGCGACGATTTCAGTTCGTTTCGGGTCAACATTTTCGGAGCCATCGCTTCACAGGCACGCACCACCATCGTTCATTAATCTTGTGGCTTGTTTTGTTCCGAGCCTCGAGCGCGGCCCGATCCATATGAAGGGTGGACTCGGTCCGGCCCGTGGGGTCACCGACCGCACTGAAGGGGCGGTGGGAAAAAGTGGGTATAAGGTGAGGTGGCATGAAAAAGGGGCCCGATAAAACCTTTTAGGTACGATCGATATAGCCCCACCGGAGCGTGATCCTGCATGCATTGCCCTCGGTGTGGATCGGACCAGTTCGGTGGAGGGAGCGTTTGCTATAACTGCGGCGCAAAGCTTCAGCCGCGAGAACAGAAAGAGGGAGATAACGATCGCTCAGCCGGCGGCAGCGTGGACCGGACCGCGGTAGCCCCGGGTCGACCCCAGGCCGGATACGATGACGACACCCATACCCGTTCAAGCGCGCCGACGCCCGCGTCCTCGGCCCCATCCTCTGTTCCCCCACCACGCAGCCAGCGCATTGGATCCGGTTATCCAGACACTAGAGCGTCCAACCCCGGATATGGGTACGGATTTGGATTTGGATTTGGATATGGCAACGACTACGCAGGAGGACGCGGTGGGGCGCGATTTCGCCCGAAACCACGCTCCTGGCCGAAAGCGGGTCGACCGAAAAGCGCGGACCGCGCGCTCATCCTCTCCATCGTCAGCCTCTTTCTTACCGGCGTCTCCGTCATCTCGATCCTCTACGGTTATTTCGGCATCTCCGCGATCAAACGCGGGAAATATCTCAAGGGCCGTGAACGCGCCTTGGCGGGAATCATCCTCAGCGTCGTCGGTTTTATCAGCTCCACGATCATCCTCTATTTAATGATCAAACATAGCCTCGCCGGATTCTTCTAACGATCCGATGCGCGTTGGAGGAACGACCGACCATCAGCGTTACGAAGGGCGTGCGCCGTGCAAGCCAGCAAAGCGTTACGGCTAAATAGAACGATAACGGTTGCGGCGTTATAGTTCGCGCCAATAGACTATCTCAGATCGCTCCGTGAGAACGACGGGCGCAATGGCGACCTTCATCGAGCGAGGTGGGGCGAGCGGGTGGTTGGAACAGTGCTACACCCCGGCGCGCACATTCTCCGATCCAATAGAAGAGCGATATGGGCGGTATCACCATGCATTGTCCGGAATGCGGTCTCGAACAGTTCGAAGACGGTACGGTCTGCTATAACTGCGGTGCGAAACTCCCACACCAGTCCTCGTACCAGTCGTCATCCCAGCCACCGCCTGGTTTCACTTACGCCGACACGAGCGAGGTGGACACTCCGCCGCCCTATGCACCCACGAACCCGTCATCCTCGTCGCCGCAGACGCCGTATCCGCCGCCATCCTACGATGTCTACGGCAGCTCGCAGTCAACGCCCGCAGGTGCCCAGCCGCAATATCCGCACCAATATCCACCCCCTAACGGCTCGCCAAACTACCCGCATGTGCAAAAGGCGCCGACGAAGGTCCGTCAGGGTCGGCCGGGTGCGGCGCTCTTCTCGCTCATCATCGGCGTCATCAGCCTTTTCATCCCGATATTCATCCCTTCGTTCATCGCACTGATCCTCGGCATCGTGGCGCTCGTCCAGCTCCACGGCGGGAATTATATGAAAGGGAAGGGTATGGCCGTGGCGGGAATCGTTTTGGGCGTTGTCGGCATCTTCATCTCCCTCGCGGTCTGGACCTATCTTGTCGGGCGTTTCTGGCTCTGATCAAACGCTAGGCGATAGGATCGTCTGAGAAAGAGATGCTATTGATTGACCGGCGGCATGCCTTATGGCGCGCCGTCGCGCTCGCCGGTAGTTCCACTCACTTCCTCCTCCAGCGTGGCGTTCGGTGGGCGCTCCGGGGTCGACTTCTTTTTGCGCCCGTCCATCACCGCATCGACGATGATGAACGCGAACAATATCGCAAAGACGATGAGGAGGTACCGATGTGCGGGATTATTGACGGAGAGGGTTGAACCGCCGGCGGCCTCAGCCTCAATATCTTCGTCTATTGCGGGCTGGATCGTGATGAGACGGGTGGTCTCGTTCACATTCCCGCCCGTGTCAGTAACGACGAGCGTAACCTGATACTCACCCGTGGCGAGATAGCGGTGCGTCACCTCCGCGCCTCTGGCGGTCTCGTTATCACCGAAATACCAATCGTATCGAACGATACCGCGATCGTCGCGTGAACCGGTGGCGGAGAGCGGGATATATTCGTACGGTATCGCGAGTGTCGATGCCGCATCGATGACCGGTCGTGGTGGATGGTCGGGCGTGAACACGGTGACGGCGATAGGATATTTCGTTGTCGCGCCGTCGTCGTCGACGACCACGAAGCGTGCGGTGTAGGTCCCGTCCTCTGCATAGGCGTGCTGTGCGCTCGCACCGGTCCGGTTCGTCCCGTCGCCGAACTCCCAGCGCGTCTCGGCGACGAAGCCGTCGGGGTCATCGAGCATGGACGCGTCGAACCTGATCGGCTCGGCGCTCTCCACCTCGGTGGCCGACGCGTTCACCACCGCGCTCGGTGGTCGGTTATGGACCACCAGCTCCGGCGTGATCGCCTCCGCATAAGCACCGTAGCTATCGACCACGCGCACGGTGACACGGTAGCAACCGTCGTCGTCGTACCGGAGCACGGTAGAGTTCGTCGTGGTATTGGTCTCAAAAACGCCGTCGCCGTCGAGGTCCCAATAATAGGTGAGCCGCTCGTCGTCGTGCGCGTCGGCGTGAAGCTCGATAGGGTCGCCGGTGCGGGCGTTGACCGTCGAGAGCCGCAACGCCACCGTGGGATGACGGTTGGTGATATTCACGGAAAAGCTCCGGTTCGATGTGACCGCACCGTCGTCGTCCATCACTGAAACATTGATCGAAAACTGTCCCAGATCTGCATAGACATGGGTGGCGACAGATGAAGTGCTCCAGCCGGTGCTCTCGCCGTCGCCGAACGCGAAGCGATAGCGCTCCACCGTGCCATCGTCGTCGGTGGAGGCACTTGCATTAACGGTGACGCCCCATCGACCGTCGAAACCGGGGCCGACGCTATAGTTCGCCACCACCCGCGGCGGGCGGTTCTTCACCGTAACATTGACCCGCGCATCTGCGGTTCCAACTGCGGTGGCGTTGTGTGCGTCTTTCACGCTGACCGTGATCGTATACTGGTTCGGCCCGTCGGGGTAGCTGTGGACCGCCTGCGGCGAATCCGACCAGTTCCGGACCGCCCCGTCGCCGAACTCGAAACGGTAGAGGAGCGTGTCGTTCTCCGGGTCGGACGAACGACTGGCGTTGCAATTGATCGGCTCGGCGCTCAGCACCGTGGTGGGTGCGACATCGAGCCGTGCCAGCGGTCGGAAGTTGACGGAGAGATTGCGCGTGATCGCGTTATTCGCCTCGCTCTCTTCCGGTATGGAGAGGTTCGTTATCAGCTCGATTTGGACCAGATGCTCGCCGCCCACCGCGCGCCATTGGAACGATGCCCGGATCGCACTACTCTGGTTGATCGCACTATAGTTCATGGAGCCGATCCTCGTCGAATCGATCCAGCATTGGACCGCGATATCCTCCACGGTCATGGCGGCGGAGTTATGCACCACCGTCTCGATCGAGACCCATTCCTCCTCAGTAGGGAACGCTGGCGTAATATTGAGTTCAGACGCGTTGAGCGAGAGGTCGGGGCAAATCAAGATGAGCGTGATCACCGCGTACCAGCTTTCGCCGCCATGCGTGCTCTTGATGAGGAGCCCATGCGACCCGAGGTCGGCGGGGGTAGGTGTATCGTCCTCGAGTTCGGGGGCGGTGATGGTAAAAGAATAGTATCCCTCGGCGTCTGCGGTCGCGTCCCAATGCTGGTCGCTGGCCGGGAGATCGAGATCGATGCGCGCATACGGTTCGTCAGTGGTCCCATCGACGACGACGGTGCCGCCCGGACCGACCGCGGGCGGTGAGAGCGCCACGGTAAGCGAATGCGCCACCGGCGCGAACCAATACGAATCCAATGAACTGATCGCGTACTCGATCGTGAAGAACTGACCGCTGGCATCGGTCTCGGTGCTCTGTTTCGCGTACCATTTTGCGACGGGTGCGTACCATGTCGTGGCGCTGGTATTCTCCGCATCCTCCGCCTCCGAGCTCGACTGGATGCGATAGGCGTCCACCGGTGTATTGGAAAGAACCGCCGGGTCGGTGAACGGTTCGAAGCTCGAACAATGGTTCGTCATATTGACGGACGCACTGGACGAGAGCGGCGTGGGATCGAGGAACGGCTGGATCGTCACCATCCCGTCGACGATGAGTTCGGTGGTGACCGACCAATTCTCGCCCATGGCGAGCGGAAAATCGTACTGTTCGCGCGGCGGGCGGTACGAGGTGTTCATATAGAGCTCGAACTCGTACGGAATGCCGCGCCAATACGCGTCGCCGGTAATATAGCGCTCCTCGTGCACCGTGGCGAGGTCGTCGCGTCGGACCCAGAGGTCGCCGCTCAGCACGCCGTCGATGGTGAGGAAGATATTATAACCGAACTGCGTGAACCGTGCCGTCCCGTTCACCGTCCCATCCAGTGTGAGCCGGTGGCACTGGTAGGTCTCGCCCATATGGCGGAAGGTGTCGTACTCCGCCACCGTATGATCGGTCTCATCGTTCATATGAAGATAATCCGTGCCGCCCAGACCGATATGCATCACCTGGTCGTAGGTCCAGCGGTCGTCGATATTCCAATGTGCGATATCGGTCGAGGGCGGTCCCTGGTCACGGTGGGATGTTTGAGCACGGTCGCTCGCGGGTGGGGTCGAACCCACCACACCCACCACATACCCGGCGAAGCACCCCGCGAGCAGGAGAAGGAGGAGCGCGAACGCTACGGCTACTCCCGCCAGTGGCCGTTGCCGGCGTACTTGGCCGGTGGTAGTGGTCCGTGGTCTTTGTCTTCTCGATCTGAGCATGGAGGGTGCGTCCTGATAGAACGGGGAAAGAAAATGGTGCTATTTGGTAAAGCGGTGGTCGTTGTCACATCAACGCGGCGAGGAAGCCACGCCGAGGGGACATTCCCGATCGTGGATCGATCACCCCCTCACGATATCTCTGCTTCAATGCGTGAGATATGCTGCGACCAAGCGACCAGTTGCCAGTTGAAAGTTGAAAGTTGAAAGTTGACAGTTACCACTGGCAGGATGATATGTTCTTCAAAATTCGATGCTTTAAAGGCTACTAATAGGTTTTGGTCTCAACCCCACAGAGCCCGCCTCTAGCCGCTGGACTCACCGTTGGCGTCGGCAGCATCGCCATCGGCCTCGTCGTCGGGGTCGGCCGCACCGTATCGATCGTGCGAGAGGATGTCCTCGAGTGGTCGTTTCGGCACATGGAGGAGATCGTCGGCATCGAGCCAGTACTCGATCGAGCCGTCCGGTTCGTCCATCTCTTCAACCACCGGCGCTTCGGCGGGATAGCCGAGCGCGATCATGGTATCGATCTCGAACTGCTCGGGTATTTCGAGTATCTCACGCAGTTTTGGCCGCGAGAACGCGCCGATCCAGCAACTTCCAAGCCCATGCGCGGTAGCGGCGACCATGATATTCTCCGCCGCCGCACCGATATCGTGCTCGGTCATCTTGCCGCGCTTGTCGCGATCGGCGAGGATCACGATATAGGCGGTGGGCTCCATCCCCTCGGGCGGGGTGCGGTGCGGGCGGACATAGCTGGCCCATTTGATCAGCGGGAAGATCTCCGCGCGAATATCCTCGGCGTCGACGACGACGAACTGGAGCGGTTGACGGTTCGCCGCCGAGGGCGCGAGCCGCGCCACATCGACGAGATCGCGTAAGAGTGCGTATTGGACCGGATGAGGGGTGAACCGTCGTACCGATCGGCGCGAACATAAAGCATACATCACATCCATATTCTGACACATCCTCCATCGTTTTCTTCGACATCGACCCGTTCTCGCAGTCATTCATTGAAGTGGCCGGCACCCGATAGAACCGATCGCCTACCGCACCACATGAAACTCGTGGCACTTGGGGCACTCCATTTTGAACGGGCGCTGTTTCAATTTCTCGCGGTTGAAGAGGATCTCCTCGCCGCACATCGGACACCAGGTGCGGTTGATCATCTCGTCGACGAACTCGTCGCGTTCGATCACACCGGCCTCCGGCCGTTTGTCACCCTTGCGCCAGTCCATCTCGTCATCCTCGGCACCTTCGTTGCCGCCGTCATCACCATCGAGATCGACATCGACATCGATCTCTGCGGCGGAAAGGTCGATCTCATCACCCTCACTTCCCCGCGGTGGGGTGGGGTGGCGTTTGGGCGGTGGAGCACGCTCGTGGAGCGTTTTGCCGCAGTTCGGGCAGCTCACGTACCGTTTTGCGCAGGTGGCGTGGACCCGGATGCCGCAACCGCATTGGAGAAGGTCCTCGGGCTTGACGATATGGTGACAGAGCGCGCAGACGATCCGTTCCTCGTCCACATGCGGTTGGCCTCGCCGCGGTGCGGGCCGCGACGGGCGTGGCGACGGCGACGGAACATTATCCTCTGTGGCGAAGTCTGCGAGCCGCACACCGCAGTTCATGCAGAAGTTCTGAGCCATATTCGCACTGATCTTCTCGCCGCAGTTGGGACAGAAATTGACCATATTCGCCCTCCAACCGACCGACGCACAGTTCGGCGCGATCGTTCACGAGTGGTCCACCGCGGCCCGACATGTGGTGATGAGCGCGAGCCGCTGGATGAACACTCGCATGAGCAACAAACCCGCGCTATAAAAGGGTTCGCAAGAAAAGCC